>JBBTXK010000105.1:0-19373 GCA_038062315.1 Patescibacteria group bacterium | reverse complement strand
CTCACGGATAAATTCAATGTATCTCCTTTAGGTATCAATGGCAATTCACCATCTACGATTCCTTCGGGAAATACTAATTTTATCGATTCACCAGGGGGGCTTGCTGGGTCTGTTTCTACAGAGCCACCCATTGAAATAACTTTCGATTGCTGTATTTCAACAGTAAGCGTTGATTCTGGAGTTGGGGTTGGAGTCTCAACAGTTGGTTTCTGCGTGATTTCAGGCGTTGGTGTTAGCGCAGGAGCAGAGGTTGATTCTGGGGTCGCTTTGGGTGGCTGCTTTTCGATTGTTGGAGGAGGCATGGGTGTTTCGGTAGCTTGCGTCGGCTGTTCGGAAGGTTTGGTGATAGGAGTCATTGGGGTTTCGACAAGTGGTGCTCTTGCGCTTGGCATCCCCTCTGGCATTTGAGAGACAGCAGAAGTAGGAGTTGGCGGTGGAGGAACATTTTGTTTTTCAGCACTTAGGAAATTACAAACAACTAATACAGTACTTGTAGCAAGAGCCAGACGGGTTTTGTTTGTATAAAATTTAAATGCAGCCCTAACTCTTTTGAGAGGATGTTTTTTTAATTCCTCTTGCGTTGTTGCATCAGCTGATTTAATATCATTGAGCGCACCTGAAGAAAAAGCTTTCTCAGGCTGTTCCGAAGACTTTACGCGCTGTATATCAGTTTTTCTTACAACATCTCTAACTGCAGTATTTATGTCCTGCTCCGTTATCTTTTTAGGCCCAACAGTTGGTTTTTGCTCGACCTTTGGTATTGTTATACTTATTTCTTGTTCTGGCATTGGCACTTCACTCATACTTGCTTAAGATTGTTATTAAATTCTTTCTTAAAGTCTTCAAGGAACACTTTTACCTTGTTATCAAATTCAGGAATCTTTTCTTTTGCTAAGGAAAAGAGTTTTTGTGGATCATCATCTATACTTTTAAGATCCTCTTCCGAAAGTAACTCTACAATACGAATAGCAAGATACTGTGAGATTCTATCTAAGAGCTTCTGAGAAACAATACTCTTTTCCTCGTCTTTTATATTTGTTATCCCTAAAAACAACAAAGGATCAAAGCCTAACAACTGATTCATGTCATTTTATAGTATTGTAGCATTTCCCCATATTAATGGAGGACGGGGCTAGTACAATGACCCGCTATAGCATGTTGTTGTATCAAAGTTGAGGGTCGTTTACAACTCAACAAGTTTAGCAAAAACACTCTCTTCTATTTTCACTATTTACAAAAAATTCCATAAGAGGAGTTTTGCTAAATTCTCCTTTTTTGTATACCTTCTCTAAAGCAAAGCTCATCTCTTCCGGAGTTCCGACACATTCAAACGGCTTAAAGTTTTCCAAACCCAATAGTTCTTTAAATGGTTTTAATAATGTTTTGTTTTCAAAAAGATTTTGTCCAAAAATACCTAAAACTTCTTTCTTTGACAGAAAAACGCAAAGCAGAGTAAAAACAAAAAGACATTTCGCACACTCCCCGCACCATCTCTTATTGTCATCCTGAGCCCTTCGACTCCGCTCAGGGTAAACTCCGCGAAGGATCTTAAAATTCCGATTGCACGACGAGAATGCCTTAAAATATTTAGGATATTTTACAAACTCTTTCATTACTTCCAGCTCACTCATATTCCTCAAGAGTGAAAAATAAGATACGCTCTCTGTAATATATTTACCAACATATTCATTAAAAAGCTTTTCAAACTCTTCAGATTTGCTCCACTGATGATTAATAATTTCACCCAAATAGATAACATTCCCATAATTTGCGCTTTTTTCATTACCAACAACCACAGAGCTATAATCGTACAAAACTGAAGCCAATAAACCCAAAAACGCGTATATTATAGAAATTGGTATGTGGCCGTTATAAACACCTTTTTCTTTATTAAGTTCAAATAGCTTTGAATCAAGCTCCCTTTTGATAAGAATTGGTTTTTTGCCAATAAGATTCGCCACTCCTTCTTGAATTTCTGAAGTTCCAACAGTAAAAAGATCAAAGTCTTTATTTTGCTTTTTTAATATTTCTGCCGCAACAATAGAGTCTTTCCCTCCACCCAAACCCAAAAAAGTGCGGTCTTTTCTTGGAAAAGAGATTGCTTTTTCTGAATTCTGCCTTGCAGAAGGAAACTGTATTAAGCCCCTAAAGTCTATATCGTTTTTGTAAAAAAACTCCCCTAATCCCTTTGTATATACAGTATTCCAAAATTCCGCCTGATTTTTGGTTAAGAAATTATTTTCGATAACAATCTCTTTTGGACAATAAATCTTCCAGTAGCTAATTCCCAAAATAAGCATTAGGTTATTTAAAATCGCTTTAAGAAGAATTGGCGGAATGCTAGATACAACAGGAGAAAAATAAATCTTTTCCGTAAAACTTAGCTCTTTTTTCCCCCCATTAATTTCGTAATTAAATTCTGCTCTTCCACTCGAGATATTCGCTTTATATCCCTTAAAAACAAAGGATAGATTATTATTCATGGGTATATTATATTCGATTCAAGACAATTTTTCTTAATATTGCCTTTTAAAAAACTCACTTCATCCTCAAAGCGCTTGCACTGAGAGAACGAAGTGAGTCGAAGTGTTGCGGGGTCAGGAGTTGCGCCTGACCTGTGAGATTATGAGCCTCACGTGCACTGTACACTACCCCGCGCGTTTGATCATTATAGCAATAGGGATTGATTTATACAAGCTCAGTTGATATACTTTTAAGGCTAAGCGCCAGGGTAGCTCAGCGGTGGAGCACCTCATTCATAACGAGGCGGTCATGGGTCCGAATCCCATCCCTGGTACAAAACTAGAAAAATAGCTCTAGCCACTTTTTCCAATTAGGCTTATTGACCATCTTGTTATTCGACGCAGCCTCTTTATCCTCTGTCCCAAGAACAATGCTTTCTTTGGGCTTGCCCATGAAAAGTTTTTCTCGCGCTTCCTTTTCTATAAATTCCTGTGTTTTAACATAAGAAAGCTCTAACTTTAGCCTCTCGTACTCTTGTTTTTGATAATTAAGCTGTTTCTGAGCATCAATCGCCAAGTTATTTTTTTGCCAAATAGAATATATAGACCTCACTAGATTATTAATTATAATTAGGCAAACAATAATAACTGTAATAAATAAGACTTTTTTCATCACTTGACTAAAGCTAGCTTTACTGATATTATAGGATGTCTATACATGAGTTTATCGACTGTATGAAAACAATCACCACTCGCGATGCCCACGAAAAATTTAGAGAATATCTAAACAATAAAAAGCGCTCGACATCAACTATTGTAGCATACACAAAAGATATACAGCAACTTATATCCTTCCTGGAAGAATTATCTAAGCACAATATTCATGAAGTCGCAAAGGATGATCTTCAATCCTTTTTGGCCAAACTTGCCAAAAATGGCTATACACCCAAATCTATATCCAGAAAACTAAATTCAACTCGTACATTCTATAGGTTTCTAAAAATAAACGGATATGTAACTGATGATCCATCTTTGCTGGTTGCCCATCCACAGTATCAGTTAGCGGCTCCGCGAATGCTATCTCCAACCGAATATCGAGCCCTTCGGGATGCGGCACGAAATGACATAAGAATGTTTGCGGTCATAGAACTTTTACTTCAGACTGGAATAAGAATCGGAGAATTGGCAAGCCTTAAGATTTCCGATGTTCAAAAAGACACTCTTCATATTCCTCCTATTGAAACTCATGGGGAAAGAATAGTTCCTTTTAACAAAAGAGCAAAAGAAGCATTGGACAGATACTTGGAAGTCAGACCCAAAACCAAATCAGAGCACTTATTTATTACGAAATCAGGTAAATCATTCTTAATAAGGAATATCAGAACTGCAGTTGAACGCTATTTTAAGCTTGCTGAAATAAAAAACGCGAGAGTAAATGATCTTCGCCACACATTCGTTGCTCATCATCTCAAGCATGGGGTCTCCTTGCCCCTCATATCAAAAGTTCTAGGGCACAAAAGACTCTCAACTACAGAGCGTTACCTTGAGCACATAAAGGATCGAGGCAAAGAAAACTCAGTATTGTCGGAGTTGTAAAATCCTAGAGGCTAGCTTCTCAAACTCCTCCCTATCTGTCAGTTGAAGGGGGCGCTTGGGAGTGGACAATCAATGTTTCTATTTCACTAATGACTTCAAGTAGTCCTTGTGCTTTTGATTCAATTACTTTATGTTCTGTATGTTTGTGGTGAGGATGAGTCTTGATTTTTGGAAAATGAGGAACGTTATCGTATCTGAAGATCAACTTTTTGTTCTTGTCCATTACATGATAGCGATATTTCAGCTTTTTTATTTCGATTCTTTCTTGGGTAATGACCTCGTCAAACTCCAATATCCATTTTGTGCGAAACATAATATATCCTGAGATGTGAGCTACACGAGCACTTCTGTAAGAAAAATTCAACTGAAAAGAGACAGGAGAAAGTTTTCTCTCGATTCCTAAATTAAGCTGCTGACTATAGAGATTAAGAAGTTCCGATGGTTTTTTTAATTTCCTTCTTCGTGTCATCCCAATCTTTTGTACTTAAAGCAAGACCGTACCATCTAAACCATATTCTGTCATCGCCAAGTTTCCCAGCTTCAAACTTATCTACAAAATCTTTCCAGCTCATTGAGTACTTTTTCTCGTATGGCCTCATCTCAGTTAGAAGTCTATTCATCGCAAAATCTGCATACTAAAAATCCTTCTTCAGAATATCAATTACTTTTGTACTTATTTTTGTATTCATTACTTTATATTACATCAGCAGACTTTTAATTTCAATAAGCAGAATAAGAATTGACACAGATCTAGATGTAGATTGTCGTAAACCAGGTCAACAGTAACTAGCTGAAGAAGAACTTACTGCTCTAAACATTTAATTATCATCAACGGCCGTGGACGCAAATTAAATCCCTACAGTGGATACATAGCACCGACACAGAATCTGCATAGATAAAAAGATTCTCAATTACCAAACGTTATCTTGAATACATCAAAGACCGCGCCAAAGAAAACTCAGTTTTATCGGAGTTGCAATTTACAAATAATTGTAGTATAAACTTTAATAAAGTTATGTCAGCTGAAAGACCACAAGGAAAAGTAATTCAAACATTAGTATCTTTAGCTTTACCAGTAATACTAACTGCAAACGCAGCATGCGATGTTCGATCAGTTCATCATATAAATTTACCCTCCTGCAAAGACGATCCACAGGATAAAGTTATAGAAAGCACTTTAATAGACATCGCTACTATAGTGGAAGTTGGAGGCGTACAGCTAAGAAGAGGTCCTAAGCCAGGAGAGTTTAACACGGAAATTTTAGGAAAAGATATTGTTATCTCAGTGCTTCCTACCGGAGGAGTTATCTTTACGGACCCAAAAACCGACAGAAATGTATCCATCTCAGGAAAAGAATATAAGCATAATACACGACTCAGAACAAAAACATTAACGCAATTAAGGATAGAGACTGCTTGTCCTGAAGCCAAATCAACCTAATTTTATTCTCCTGAAGCCTCAGACGAATTTATGCCTTTTAATTTATCTATGTGCGCCCGCTTGGGGACGATCCAAGCGCCTGTTGTTTATAAGACAACCGCTCTACCGCTGAGCTACGGGCGCGATAAGAAATAGTATACCACAGACCAATATAGACTATCAAAAAGGGAATTTTTTTACAATCTCGCGCGCTTAGCGATTTCTGCCTCAACAGTTGCGGCGTCCCGTCCATATTTAAGCCGGGACAATTCACGAATTAGCTCTGCTACTCTTGGATTGGCCATTTGCTTCTCCAGATTCATATCTCGAGTCAGATCCATAGAGAAAGGAGTAACTGGCTCTCCGCCAACAATAGTTTTAACATAAGTATTATATCTTTCAACATTTATAAGGTCTGGTTCCGAGAATACAGGCTGAAATTCATGCTGGAGATAGTTTGCATCGGTTACTCCGACTCTAAAAGAAATAAGTGATCCAACATTGCCAAATATTGCATTTTTAACTTCCTCTTCCATCTGTCCGATAAATTGATTCGCAACAATTAGATTAAGCTTATATTTACGAGCTTCTGATAAAATTTGGGCGAAATCAGGAGTTGCAAAATTCTGAAATTCATCAACGTACAAGAAAAAATCACGTCTTTGATCCTTTGGCGTGTCTTGTCTACTCATAGCAGCAACCAGAATCTTTGGCACAAGGACTAGCCCTAAAAAGTTAGAGTTTTCTTCTCCTATTTTTCCTTTTGAAACATTAATCAAGAGAATTTTTCCTTCATCCATGACTTTCCTGAAGTTAAAAGCGCTATCTGACTGTCCGATAATATTCCTAATCATTTTATTCGTAACAAATCTTCCAAATTTAGAAACTATATAGTCCAAAACCTCAGATTTATGGAAATCAGAAGTTTGAGCAATCTGGTCTGTCCAATATCTTCGGATAATAGGGTCCTCTACCTTTGGCAAAAGCTCCTGTACATAATTAGGATCTGTTAATATCCTAACAACCTCAACAAAAGTAGAACCTTTCTCATACATAACAGTTAGCATTGCATTCCTAATCGCGTGTTCAAAACGAGGTCCAATAATACCAGTCTTGTTAGGGTCAAAAAGTTTGTACATCAGGCCAATTATCGAAGAAACTACATAGTGCTTCTGCTCTTCTGTTTGGGCCTCAAGCATGTTAAAACCCATTGGTCTTTCTGTATCTGAGGGGTCAAAAAGGATAACGTCCTCTGCTCTTTTTGCTGGAATAAGGGGCAATATATCATCAATCAAATCTCCATGGGGATCAATAACTGCAACCCCCTGTCCTCCCTTTATATCCTGCATAATCATGTCTTTTAAAAATTCTGATTTTCCAGTACCAGTTTTTCCGATAATATACATGTGACGCCGCCTGTCATCCAGATCCATATAAACAGGCTTCGCAAGTCCTCTATAAGTACTCTTGCCCAAATAAAGGCCAGACTGTGGGATCTGGGGAGGAGCAGGAGCGCGTTTTGCATTAATCCAAAATATATTGGGAGTTGTAATTGATTTATTTGGGAAGTGATACAGTGTCGCCAGTTCCTCACTTGTCAAAACAGAAGGACTCCCTGTCATTGGCAGATAGCGATAAACAAAATCAGCAAGAAAACTCCCTTTAGAACGATTCTTATTCTTGGTGAATGAATTCGTCCCATCAAATTGACTAAATGCACTTATGATATTGCCAAGATGGGCTTCCGCTGCCTCTTTAGATGTTGAGGAAACAACAATTCTTATGATAACATTAAAACCTGGTTTTCCAATCTTATTCTCTATTCCCTCAAGCTCCTTGCTGTCTGCAGAATATTTCGCTGTTTCTGGATTGGATTCTGTTTTTTTGGTTTTAGAAAGAAAATCGCGGCCGGCTTTTTTCCAGGAAGACGAAGCAGGCGTCATCAAAATTTGGATCGACGCCCCTTCCCCTTCTGTCATTTTGGCCAAAACTGATGTAATAGAAGATAAAGGATCTACGGGCAGATCCTTATATGTCTTTATAGGCTTATAGTTTGATGTTTTAAGCTTTAAGCTTACGAAGGCAACCTTGCCCTCTCTTGAGAAAATATTGTAGTCATTTCCGATCACCATTCCTTCTCTTTTTATAATTTCCGAGCTTACAACTTTTATTTCCGCATCAGGATATGCTCCATTTATTTGCTTCTCAACCAAATCCCTAAGTTTATTAGGCGTATGGACATAGAAACGAATATCTCCAGGCATTCCAACAATCTCAAAAGTAAGATGAGGAGGATTTTTAAACATTCCGCCTTTACCAATAGAGGAAAGGGCTGCAAATAATTGTTCTGCTGTATCTATTTTTATCTCATTGTCTCTTGGGAGCGCTACCTGCAAAAGCACAGATTCTAGCGAAGTTTTTTCCCTATCTCTATTTCTATACCAAATCAATAAAAAAAAGCCCAAAAAATATAAACCTACACCTAGAATAATTATCCCCACAAGGAACAATAGAAGTGTTGTAAAAAACGACACTATGTTAAATGACATTATGTTTTCTGAAAAATTCTCCATGGTTAAAACTCTTAAGTTAAGCTTTTTGTTCTTTAAGGCCAATTCTTTGAATATTTCTTAATATTTCCAAAAGAAGTCCTCTCAATGAATCTTTTGGTTTTGTTTGCTTAATATTTGTTTTTACCTGCTTTGGCGTCTGGGGTAAGACAACACTGCCACTTGGCGAAGTGGAAACTGGTACTGACGCACCCGCGTGTTCTAATCCAGCTTGCGAAGCTTCGGAAGTTAAATGAATATCATCGTTTTTTGCTTCAACGCCAATATCCTTTAACTCTTTGTCAATTTTTAGTTCAACGTCAGACTTCTTAACAAATTCTCCCACAGGTCCTTGCTCTTTATGCACAGATCCAACGCTCTGAACCTGAGGCTGGTCTTGAATGGATCGTTCAGAGCCTCGAACGGCTGGATTTTGAGCCTGAACCTGATTTGTCGAACTTGCCAAAGGCGTACTTGTATTTTGACCTAAACTCTTTCCATCATTCATACTCCCATGATATCACTAAAACAAATCCCACACAAACCTTTTGTCCAATCATTCTTCAAAAATGCTATTATAAGCTTATGTTGGCAAGGGTTAACTCTTCTGCGGTTGTTGGACTTGATGCGGTACCGGTTGAAGTAGAAATAGATATTTCCTCGCGAGGTCTTCCATCCTTTACCATTGTAGGACTACCTGACAAAGCAGTCGAAGAGGCAAAAGAACGTGTCAGATCTGCTATTCTTAACTCCGGCGCAACATTTCCCGATCACCGTATTACTGTAAATCTAGCCCCAGCTGATCTTCCGAAAGAAGGACCATCCTATGACCTGCCCATTGCTCTAGGAATACTACTTGCCTCAAAACAGTTAAGAACAGATATTACTGATGCAATTTTTATGGGGGAACTTTCTTTGGATGGAAGACTAAGACATACCAATGGTGTTTTACCCCAAGCTCTTTTGGCAAAAGAGAAAAAACTAAAAAAAATATTTCTTCCAATGATCAACGCTAAAGAGGCAGCTATAATAAAAGGCGTTAATGTTTATCCAGTTCCTAATTTAATTAGTCTTTTCTATCATCTATCAAGTCAAAAGCCAATAATCCCTCAAAAACATACGAGTCTCAAAGAAAATTTAAAAAATGAAATATTTGATTTTGACATGAATGAAATCAAAGGACAAGAACATGCCAAGCGAGCGGTTGAAATAGCAGCAGCTGGTTCTCATAACATTCTTCTGAAAGGACCGCCGGGTGCTGGAAAAACACTCCTTGCCCGCACCCTCCCCTCAATTCTTCCCCATCTAACCTTAGCTGAGGCAATCGAGGTAACAAAAACCTACAGTATTTCAGGACTTCTGGATAATAAATCTCTAATTGTCAAAAGACCATTTCGCTCTCCCCATCATACGACTTCCCACATTGGTCTTATTGGCGGAGGAACAATGCCCAAACCCGGAGAAATTTCCTTGGCCCACCGGGGAATTCTTTTTTTGGACGAATTCCCTGAATTTCCCCGCCATGTCTTAGAAGCACTCCGTCAGCCTATGGAAGATGGAATTATTACAATTGCGAGGTCAGGAGGAAGAATAAGTTTCCCTTCCAAATTCATGCTGTTTGCCGCCCAGAATCCCTGCCCTTGTGGATATCTTGGGGATAAAACCAAAGACTGCAAATGTACCCCATCCCAGATTCTTCGCTACCAAAAACGGGTCTCAGGCCCCATGCTTGACCGGATTGATATTCATCTAGAAGTTCCTGCTGTTAAAATCGAACACCTCACTTCTCGCGACAAAGTTGGAAACGGAGAAAGTTCATCCGTAATTAGAAAACGAGTACAAAAAGCCAGGGATATTCAGACTCGAAGGTTCAAGAATAAAAAAATCGTTTCCAACTCTGAAATGGGAAATAAAGACCTTAAAGAGTTCTGTATTCTGGACAATGATTCCCTGCAACTTCTTAAGATGGCAGTTTCAAAAATGAACCTCTCAGCGCGTTCTTATAACAGGTCTCTAAAAATTGCAAGAACAATCGCAGATCTTCAAGGATCAAAAAATATTAATGTTTCTCATATCGCAGAAGCTCTCCAATACAGACCCCGTATTGAGAGCTAACGCATCTACGTTACACAACAAATAATGTCATTCCTTCAGAATATCTAAAAATTCTTTAGGTGTAACAATTTGTATCCCTTTATATTCTTTGAATGGAAAGTCTTTAGTATTTCCAGTAACTAAATGTGTTGCTATCCCCTCCTCAGCACACGCTAAAATCATATTATCATCTAGGTCATTGGTTAAGACATTAAGCTTTAGTACCCCACTAGTCATATATGCTCTATCTTTTACTTCTTGCATGTACCAAGTATTCTCTTGAGAGGTTAAGCCGGTGTATTTCATCACATTGGGACGAGAAAGCACCTCTTTATACTCGGCTATTAATTGGAGAAAAGCTACCATCACGAAATCTTGGCCTCTCCAGTGATTTATGATTTGGAAAGGCGCTCCAACGCTTATAGTGGCACCGGAAACAAATACATTGGTATCAAGAACTACTCTATACACGTTTGGGTTGTCGAACCTCATTTACTGCTTGATCGACAGCCTGTTTTAATTTCTCTTGAGGATAGTTTTTTGAATTAGCTCTGGCTTTGTCCATCAAAGAAAAACCTTTATCCCATTCTTTTTTTTTAAAACGTTTAGCTGGGTCCATAATTTTCTCGTAATCCTCAAACGTCACAAGAGCAGCAATCGGTTTGCCAAATTTAGTGATTACTACCTTTTGGTCCCCATACGCAACTCTCGAAACGAGATCGGACAACTGCTCTCTTAGATATTTTAACGGTAGTGTTTGGTTCATACTTTTTATTCTTTTTCAACTCCATTTTGCACGACTAATTAGGCTCAAAACAAATATAGCTTAGCAAATTGTTGCAACTGTGTCAAGTATTATAATTGTTCTAACTTTATTCGCTTTGTGTTTCGTTATAAGTCTATGCGCTTGCACGATAACTAACTATGTTAGTTTACACGATTTTTATAAAAAATTAGCCTCAAATTTTTACATTTTTCAAAGTCCTGAGGCTAAAAAAATTAAACTTTTTCGTGTAAACTTACACTGTGGGCAAAGTAACTAAAGATTTCCCGCTCGGAAGTTAGTCGCTCCAAACCCTGGGCCAGCGACATTAGGACCATATACAATTCCATCATGACGATCAGCAGGATAGTATTGAAACGTAGCCATTCCAGGCACAGGACTTCCACCTACTACCACTACCTCGTGAGAATCTGCGATACTCCGAGGAAGTACGACGGACAGGATACCCCTGCCTACAGCTTTGTTGGAGTTTGAAACTTCCGTAATCTCATCCACCAAGAACCTAACGAGTAGGTTGGGGCTGACCTTATGCTGAGCACAGCGCCGTAAGTTTCGCCAGAGTACAGTGTGACGATTCCCTGGGAGCGCCTGTCCGATTGCGAGAAATCCAAGTTGATTTTTACTACTTAATATCTGAACAACTGTAGTGAATTCGTCACGGTCTTCGGCAAATGTCTCTCCCTGCCTATCGTGAAAGTTCGATACCAAACATAGTAGGGGTTGCAATGGTTCTTCTACCCGTGCACGAGTCCATCCAGCCCCAACGAAGGCATGACGCTTTAGCCCTGAGGGTAGGCTTATGTGTTTGAAAGCCTCTGTAGCCTTGGATCGCACCGCCCGTATCGCGTCGGAAAGCGAGCCTGTTGGCAACGCAGCCAGCGTTTTTGTGAGCCACAAGTCTGTTCGTTCAGACCCTATATTCGCTAGCCCTGTGTAAGAAAAAGCCAGCCTGTTTGTAAAAAGCACAGCCTTGTTGGCATTATCATCAACTAGGTCGCCCCTATTGGTTATCAGCCGCCTGTCGCAGGCTTGAACCAAGTAATCTTGGGTTGCACAACTTAACACTAAAGTCATAGGTAAGTTCTATTCCTTTCCAACCCCTGTAAGTTTACACGATTTTTGTAAAAAAATCATGCAATTCTACAATTACCGCAAAGAGCCAGTAATTGTAGAGAAAAAAGGTAGGCCATTTGCTGTTGTGATTAACCCAGAGAGTTTTGAAAGTTATAAAAAGGCCGCAAAAGATCGTTTTTTTGAAGTAATAGAAGAAACACAGCAAGATAATAGAAGTGTTGATCCAGATGAAGTACTAAAAGATGTAACCGAGGCAGTTGAAGAAGTTCGAAAAGAAGGCTATGATCAAGAAGAAAGAGACCAAGCCCAAAGCAATAATAGACACTAATATTATTGTAAGCTCCATCATTGCTTCTAAAGGTAAACCGAATCAAATAATTATAGCGTGGAAGCAAGGTTTATTTTTCTTGGTTACATCAGATAAACTTCTAAAAGAAATCCTGGATGTCACCAAAAGACAAAGACTAATAAATAAATATTGATTATTCCCCCAAAGAATGAAGGAGCTCATAGAAAATCTAGAGATAGGTGCAGAAAAAAAGATATCAATATCCGAACAATATCTATCTATTTCTTCAAGAGACCCCAAAGATAACAAACTGCTTGCTTGCGCAATCGGAGGAGACGCAAACTATTTAGTGACTGGCAATAGAGATTTGTTGGAATTAAATGGTCATCCAAAAATTGCTGACTTGAAAATAGTTTCACCTCATGACTTCTTAAAAATCCTTAAAATTTAAGAGTAGATCGCTTCGATATTTTAGTTTCCTTTGTCAGGTTGGCGTCAGGAAAAAAGTCAAGCGAATAATCTATTGACTTGCTATAAAGTATTTCTATATATAGGGTAAATAAAAGATACAAAGATTATGCATGAAGTACTTGTTGCTAGATCTTATGTTGATAATGGCAACGTGGGCTCTGTAGGAATAGAGGCTGCTTATAGGCCTAATTTATTAGAAGACGTAATTGAAGCATGCTACACTGAGCATAGGGTTGTTGCGCTAAATAATTATTTTGCAGAGCAAGGAAAAACAGCTAGCTCAGCTTATAAACTTGTGGGTGAATTAGAGGAGAGATTGGAAGGCCCTGTTGCTCCACCAGATATATATCTTCCCAGCAAGATTGCTGATAACACTTTAGCTGTTAGAAGGTATTTAAAAGATTCCTTTCGAACGTTAAGGGAAGAATTAGAGTTGATTACAGACCCTCAAGACCTTTGTGACCGTGTTTTTCAATTTACTAAAACCCATCACAAGCATATTGCGTGGGCACACGCACAGAATGGTTTATTTGCCGATAACGAGGGGATGAATGTTAGGTTAAGACAAGTCAACACACTTGATAATATTGATGATGTGCAATATTGGTTTGAAGAGCTAGGAGTCAGAGAATCAGATATTGTCACACAGAAACACATTTTAAGTAAAACTGATAGACAAAACTTAGTTAATCCTCTTTTGGGATATGGTTTGCAAACAATAGAACGGGTAACTCCAGATGGTGTTAATTTGGGACTAACAGAACAAATGTATGTGGATGCTTTATTGGCAGCGGGATCAATAATAAAAAATTCAAAGCGCAATATACCAGCTCAGGTTAGTGGTGATACGTGGACTCTTGACCCAAATAACTTTAGACCTGTTGTCAAAAAAGATGGTAGCTTTTATGATGATCCGGAAAAGTATCCAGACGGCAAGCCTTTCGCTTCATTTAAATTTGTTCTTAAGGAAGACATTGCTGGACCAAGCCATACGCGAAGACGCATTGGCACTGCTGCTTGTGATGGTAAATACTCTAATCAGTGGAATTTTGCGGCAGCCGATCCAAGAAGAAAGGCCATTCTTGAATCCCCCGAAGTTGGTTACGACCTAGGAGTGTATGGTCAAATCAGACTTAAACTAGAATTCGTTCAGGCAATGGAAAGGCTTGCTGCACAGCAAGGTAGAAGTTTATAAATAGATTAGGTTCTTCTAAAACACCTAAAATAAGTATGTTACCCAAAAGAATTATAGCAATTGGTGCAAGTTCAGTTTTTGGTAGAATTGATCCCTCTGGAGGAGGATTTATAGGTAGGCTGAAGACGTGGCATGAGATGCAGGAGCCAAACTACAATGCAGTTTTTAATTTAGGGATTAGCGGAGATAATACAAGCGGTATGTCAACTAGGTTGATACGGGAAGCTAAAGTTAGAAATCCAGATTTAATCATATTTTCACTAGGATCTAACGATGCCTCAAGAAAAGGATCCATAGATTCGCCTAATAATACTTCTATCAATGATTTTAAAAACAACGTAGTCGGATTAATTAAGAAAGGAAAATCAATTTCTAAAGATAAAAATTTAGCATTTGTTAGCGCATATCCAATTAACGATGATTTAACAATACCTTTAATACAAACGTCATCTTACTACTTGATGAAGGATCTTATTATATATACTAAGGAAACGGAAGCAATTTGTAAAGATAATAATGTACCCTATCTCAATATATTTGATATGTTTATTAAAGAAGATTACAAAAAATTCCTTTACCAAGACGGGTTACATTGCAATACTTTAGGCCACAAAAAAATATTCGATGAGCTGAAAAAATTTCTATTAGATTTATACAAATAAAAATATGAAGGAAAGACTACTCGTTAGTGACTTAGACGGTGTTGTAGCCTTGGGCGAAAAGACTGTTCCCGAGGTAATCGAAGGATTTGATAGGATTAGGGAAAATGGAGTTGCTACAACTCTTGCAACAGGGAGAAATTTTAGAAGACTTAAGGGAATACTGGGAGTAGATTATTCGAGAATCATTTCTTCTAAGTATTTGGGTAAGCCCAACCTGTTAATTGTGGATGGAGGCGGTACCGTAATGAAAACGAATGGAGAGGGCTACCATGCATTCCCAATAGATATTAATTTAAGGCGAAGTATTATTGACACGTTGCGCCATACAGACCCCAACTTTATTGCATTTGATCCAAATCCCCTTCATCCTGGTACTCCTGAAGTATGGATAGCACCACACTTTAATGACAGGAAATTGCTTACTAAATTTAGAGAGACATATACTTTAATAGAGGGCCCATTCGATGCGCTAGCTAAGAGGTTAGATATTGTTGAACCAAGCAATATAGCTGTTAGCTTAAATTCTGGAACCGCATATGACTTAGAGTTACCATCTGGGATTAATCGTTCTGCGAATAGAGGAATATTTGACTTAAATGTCTCTGGCAAAGATATGGCATTATCTGTAGTTCAGAACTATTTTGATCAATCTAGCTTGCGTTTCTGTATATATATAGGGGACGGTTGGCGGCAAGAGACAACTAGACAAGGAGACATCATTGCAGAAAATGATCGACCAGTTCTTCTGTTACGAGACCTGGGCATGAGAATAATTGTAAGTGAAAGTCCTGTTTATGGCATTGACGAACCATACGTAATAGTAAAAAATGCTCAAGGATTGGGCAAATTTCTTTCCGATTTTCCAAAAACCTTAAGTACATAAGAAGCTTTTCGGGAATGTGAACCGAGTTTGGAAAAAAAGCGCTTTATGGTATAAGAAACTTATAAATACACACATTCTTCCAGAATAAAGTTGCAAAACTACAATCGTTCTGCAATTACAAATAATCTACTGAAGCTTACACCTATAGAAAACTTTAATCTCCTCTTTTTGGCAAAATAACCTTCTTCGCCAGCCAAAAACTGCAGTTGCCTCGCCCACACCGTAATCACAAAACAGCATCATCTATCAATCCTTGGGCAAGAGACGAGTTTTCTATTTTGACAATATATATCAAATCTTGTTATGATATATATCATATGAAACAAATAATACAAACGTTTACTCTTGGTAGAAGCGTAGTTGCGACTATACCAAAAGACTTTGGCATAAAACCAGGAACTAAGCTGCAGGTTCAAAAATTAAAAGACAGCATAGTATTTCGCCCAACAAAAACAAAAGAAGATAACCTTGCCAAAGTTAAAAAACTTGCTGGGGGAATGAATTTTAAGAAAGTCTTTGGACACAAGCTAACGCCAGAGGAATTAAATAAAATCATTGATGAACAATACAAAAACGTGTTACCTAGACGCTAATATTCTTGTTTTTTTTAAAGAATCATCGTCTGATCAACACGACCAAGCTGTTAGTATTATTGAAAGACTTGTTGCTGATAATTTTAAACTGTTCGTCTCCCCACTTGCTTTAGATGAATTCTTATATGCAGCATTACGTTATCTAAGAAAGAAAAATACACACGATCAAGATATTAAAAAAGAGTTAAAAGATCTTCTTTCGTCAATCTTAGAAATTCCAAATTTAGAAATTATCAATCCCCCAACAGCCAAAAACCTACAGATAAAAGTCGTCGATTTAATTACCGACTTTTCTCTTCGCCCCCGCGATGCTTATCACCTTCTTATTATGAAGACCCACAAAATTAAATATTTTCTTACTTTTGATAGCGACTTCTATAAGGTTTTTAAAGCTAACGTGGTAAAAAGCGTAAGGTGAATATGCAAACCCTAAAATCCATTAAAAATAACTTTGTCAGCGAACTCCAAGACGCATATGCTGGCAAAAAGACGAGTCTGCCTTTTATAATTCATAAGATTTCAAAAAATCCAATCGTTAAAGACAGCGAGACTTTCCATGTCTTGGTAATTGGCGGAACAGTGGCAAAAGTTGCAGCTCTTAGAAAAAATGGGGAGAGGATTAATATCCTAGGGAAACAGGATGACCAAGTAAACTTCCAAACCGAGGAAGATTTTTTATCTTTTGCGGAAAGCAAGATTAAACAAAATATTAATGTGCTTGCTCTTAATTTTGCATACCCAATGACTCCGATATTTGAGAACGGAAGATTAGACGGAATTCTTTTATCTGCCACAAAAGAAGGAAAATTCAAAGGTTTAGTTGGAAGAAAAATAGGAAAAGATATTGAAGATTATGTTCTTAAAAAAAGAAATAAAAAGATAACAGTTTCCGTTGCCAATGATACGGTTTGTCTTTTGCTCTCGGGTTTAACAAGATACAAGCTTTTGAGTCTTGCAGCTGGGATTGTTGGAACGGGATTAAACTTTGCTCTTTTTTTAGATAGTGAAAGATTGGTAAATTTAGAATCAGCGAACTTTGACAAATTTCCACAGTCAATGGAGGGAAAAATTATTGACCGAGAGTCTGACCGCCCAGGAAAATCTTTGTTTGAAAAAGAAACAGCAGGCGCTTATCTTTATAAGCATTTTAATTTGATAATTAAACAAAGAAAAATTGACCACCCCCCTATCAATTCTACAGAAGAACTAAACGAATTGTGTCATCCTGAATTTATTTCAGAGGCTGTCTTGAGCTCGATTCAAGAATCTAAAAATAGATCCCTAAACAAGTTCGGGATGACAAAAAAACAAGTTCAGCATGATATGGTTGAGGTCTCAAAAATTGCACAAGATTTATTGAGACGTTCTGCTCAGCTAATTGCATGTCAGATAGCAGGAATTACTGAATTTAAACAAAGGAGCATGATTTTTAATATGGAGGGGAGTTTGTTTTGGAAGGCAAATGGCTATAAAGAAACAGTCGAGCAAACTGTAAAACAGTTGGTTCCGCAGTATAATGTGGAGTTTGTTGAAATAAAAGACAGCGGCATTCTTGGCGCTGCCAAATTAGTAAGCTAGTTTATCCCGCACCGAATCGGTGCGGGATCTATCCAAAGCATCATTGACGAATTTATCTGCTTTTGAATTTTCTTCCCGCGGAATATGCTTGTAATATATTGGGAAATTTATTTGCGCTTCTCGCGCTCTTACGTCAAAAAGTAAATTCCGAAGACTTGCGTTTTTAACTTTAAAAATTCCTATAATTTGCGAACAAACCAATTTCGAGTCAAGAAAAAAGTGAATCTTTGCAGTTTTGGAAAAGCTCTTTTTATTTTCAATAATCCAGGAAAGTGCCCCAATTACCGCCATGTATTCGGCAATATTATTTGTCGCAATTCCTATTGTTCTTCCAAAACCCGCAATCTCTTCTCCTTTTGCGTCTGTAATATATACTCCAATCGCTCCAGGCCCCGGATTGCCCCTCGCTCCTCCATCTGTAAATACTTTGATATTGTTAGTCATTGCTTAAAATTATATCAGAAAACGTATTTCGTTTCCTATAAATTTCTAATTTAGGCCCAGAGTAAATATATGTGTTCCCGAAAAAATAGGGGCAGGAAAATAAGAAAGCTGAGGTTGGTACATTCAGCTATTATGCTTATTAAATATATAAAACGCTGGGAAAGCTAAAAGTAGAATAATAATTCCTGCAATAACTATGTTCTCTGTAGAAAAAAATAAAGCAGACAAAAGAGCAATTACAGTTCCCGTATTGGCATATATCTGAAAAGCCGCTATGCCATATATGTATTCTTTTTCATCCAAATTCTGTCTTATCAGTGACAATGCGACCGGATAGGCACTTGATATATATAATCCAAGAATTACTGTCCCAATAAGAGCGAACAAAAATAAAGAGCTCGAAATAAAAAGCGTTGATCCAATTACCCCAAGAAGCATTAGCATATAAAGGACCACTTTTTTATCGTAAATGTCTGATAGCTTTCCAACAGCTAACGCTCCAATAGTCAATGATCTCTTTAACCCCAAAGAGTTAATTATTTTAGGAGCAAAAATCCCGCTTGCAAGAAAAGAGCTGTAAAGAATAATTAGTGATGTTAACGCCAAATCGCCTTTACCCTGAGCTACAAACAGAGGAAATAAATACTGCTGAGCGCCGCTAAACCCAAAGAAAATCCAAAAGAAACCAATGTATATAAAGAGAACGTTTTTGTTTACCAACAACTCTTTCACTCTTTTTCAGGTAAACTAGAGCCCATTTCAAAACCTCTGCATCTGTCATTCTCAGCTTGACTGATCCTCGACTTGATCGAGGACTATTCTCGCTTTCGCCAGAATGACTACGGGTTTTTGAAATAGATTCTAGTTTTTTGGCTTGACAACAAGAACTCTGTCGCGGCCCTCTCCTTGAGATTCTGACATTACCTTGTCGTCATTTTCAAGAAGCAAATGTACAACTCTTCTTTCCCAAGATTTTAACTCTGGAATAAAAATTTCTTTATTTTCAGACAAAACTCTTTCCTTAGTTTCCTTGGCCAAACTTTTTAGCCATTCTGTCCGATTCTTTTTATAGTCCCCAACCTCCAAAGATATTCGGACAAATCTGCCTAATTTTCTTGCAACGCACAAAGAAATAACCAGCTGCAATCCCTCCATAGTTTCACCATGATAACCAATCACTATCCCAGTGTCTTTAGTGTCCAAAACTATATCTACGGATTCCCCTTCTTTATTTTCCAAAATATCAAACTTACCCTCTACATCCAAAAGCTCCAAAAGC
>JBBTXK010000104.1:0-2999 GCA_038062315.1 Patescibacteria group bacterium | reverse complement strand
ATGATTTACGCACCTCTTAAGTGTACATCAAACTACATCATGTGCGAAACTCGTGATGTTTTCCAATTTTCTATTTCCGCTGAACCACTCGATTCACGATTCGTGTGGGGAATTGGTGAGGGTTGGGCGATTGTTGGAGGCGTTGTTATTTGTTGCTGGTTTTGAATGACTGTCTGGTTTTTTCTGGTTCCCAAGATATAGCTTACTATTCCTATGATTAGAACAAGCACAACGCCAAGAGCAATTATGAAAACTTTTGAATGGCTGGAAGGATTTGATAAAGGAGGTTGAGGCGAGTCTGTATTCTGAACAGGTGGGACTGGCTGATTTGTATTATCAGTTTCCATAAGCCCATGTTATCACGTTTAAATACTTAAGTGTCCTTCTATTCTCTCAATTCTTTTGCGGAGAATAATGTAATCTTGATCAAAGTAAGAAATAATTGCCTTGATATCTTTTTTTATTCGTGAAATTCCTCTTTGTACTTTATTTACTTTTACCTCTAATCCGTTTACTTTTATATCTAGATCTTTTACCTTGTTCTCAATTGCCCCTAGCCTTGTTTCAATACGAATGCGCATCATTTTCATCTCTCCCTGTAGCTCGTCATACGCAGATCGAATTTCAGTCTCCACCTCTTCGCGGACAATTTTTCTGATTTGCGATAAGTCAGTTTTTGTTAGCATAAGAATAAAATATCATCAATGCCAATCTTTCTCAAGAGGCAAATTTAAAGAGACAAATCGTCAAAGCTTGTTTTTTGCTAACATTACTCTTACCCAGGGAGCAAGATTATTATAGATTCTTGATTTTTTATTTAGAACCTCGTTTTTCCTAACAAGAGAAATTCCATAAGCATAATCAAAATTTGGGGTAGGCACTTTTTTAACTTTTACGATGAGAATACCGTCTATCTCATGTTCGGTAAATTCGCTTTTGGAATCTTTTGCTTTGTAATAGACAAAGCCTAAATTTTCAGGTTTTGACATTAAATCACTTTTTTCAATATTTAATTCCCTTTTAAGAGCAGTATATGTTGCGTCAATTGCATCCTGCAGCTTTCCGTTTATAAATAGA
Organism: Patescibacteria group bacterium; assembly: GCA_038062315.1. Lineage (GTDB taxonomy): Bacteria > Patescibacteriota > Microgenomatia > Levybacterales > UBA12049 > JACOXT01. The sequence continues at coordinate 1,922 of JBBTXK010000104.1, read as the reverse complement.
GGGTGAGAAGAAATAGTTATATCGGAAGTTGCGTCAAAAGCAGGGTGTTTTCTATGCTGCATTATTAGAAAGTCTTGAAAACAAATTGCAACAGTAAAACCGAAATGCAAAATTCCTTTCTTGTGAGCCTCCCACTTTTCTATCTTGCCGATGATATTGCCTTTTTTATCCGCCCTTGCAATCATTTGTTGTGTTTTATAGTAGTTTTTCATATATTCCTGCGATATGCGATAATTAAACTTATAAGCAAATAGAGAAGAAGCGCTTGCCAAAGAAGAATTGAAATAAGAGTAGTGCTAAGAATTAGAGCAATAAGTTCCCGTTTCAGTCCATAGACGCTTATTAAAAACGCTCCAATTCTTCCAAAAATAAAAAATATTATTAGTCCAATAAATGGGGAAAATATTATAGGTAAAAGGACTGGGCGTCTTGTAACTTGTTTTACTGTAGCAAATGGATTTAGTGTTAGGCCTAAAAGTGTTTTTGTCCAAATGTATGCGGTAAAAATTAAAAAAGTACTTTTCTTCATGTGTTTTTTATAATTTCCCAAAAATTTTCAAAATAAATTCATCATAACGTTTTCCCAATACTCCATGAAGTATTAAAGTAATAATAATGGCAATGGGAATTAAAATTCTCCAAGGATGGTTGCCTAACCAGAAGCTAATCTTCGTAAAAAGTTTTGGCAGTACCATTCCCTTGATGAGCTTTTCCTGCTCTTTAGCTCTTTCCTCCAAGGTTTTGAGAAACTCATCCTCGTTCATAAGCTAACCGAAAACATTTCCGTGCTCTAAATAGAAGCGATTCGGTTGCCTTAAATGACAAATTAAAAATTCCTGCTATTTCTTTTACAGAGATTTCTTCTTCGTAGTGAAGCGTTAGTATTTTTCTATACTTTTGAGAAAGGCTTCTAAGAGCAAATTCAATTCTATCTCTAATTTTATTTTTTTCGAACTGGAACTCTGGTTGGTTTATTTCATTGGCTATAATTTGTAGGTACGGAGCTTGCGATAAAAGTATAGATTTAATTTTCCGCTTTCGATAGAAATTAACCATTTTATTATGAGCGATTCTATAAAGCCAAGATGAAAGATTTTCTTCTTTCCTGAGTATTGATAAGGAGTCGATCGCTTCCAAGAATACGTCATTTGTCAGCTCCTGCGCGTCTTCGTATCTTGGGAGTTTTTTGGAAAGATAACGAAGAATCTTAGGTGAATAGAGTTTGTAAAATGCAACAACCGCGCTACTTTCCCCGTTTATGACTCTCTTTATAAATGAAGCTGGCACTTCTAAATTATAACAGTTAAATGTTTAATTCTCAATGCGAATGATTATTGTAACTTTTACGACTATAATTTATGAACAATGAGGCTCCACATTTTAGCAGAAGTGAATCAGGTTTAACAATTCCTAATGAGCAAGTTACTTCTGACGACATTGCAGTGATGTTAGGGATTGATCTCAGAAGTATGGTTGTAGATAGACTTAGAGCCTTTAATTATCTTCCGGATGGCCATGAATTGACTTTCTTTGACAAAGGGCAAGAACATAAGGGCTCGCAAGCGCTGTATTTAGTAGAAGAAGCAGTTGCAGGACATATAATATATGTGTCATTTCTTAGGCCAGATAGTAAGACAACAATTCATAAACACGATCATCCGCTTCAAGAGAACTATTTTTGGTTAGCAGGGACATCATTCTTAAGACTAAACGAGGATGTGCGCGAATTAAAACAAGGTCATGAGTTCATAACAGTTCCTTCGGGAAGCGTACATCAATTAACTACCAGAGGAGAAGCTTCACTTGCGCTTATTGTTATGGAAAATGCGGCTTTAGTGTCGGCTGATAAATTACATATTCCTGCTACATTATGATTGATGTTGAACTAGAATTGGAATATAATTATTTTATATGAAAAAGAT
>JBBTXK010000103.1:0-1422 GCA_038062315.1 Patescibacteria group bacterium | reverse complement strand
TAAACTTCGTTAAATTCCGACGTTAAATCCAATCGGAAAAGAGAGCTAACGAACGGAAAGGGGGACAATTTCTTAAACGGAGGAAAGGGCAATCTCTAATTGAATGAATTTGAAGTCATAGGTTGTGGGACAAAATTATCCAATGACTAATTCTTAAGCACTATAATGTACGTCCGCCTACGAATATATTTTTTCTGCGCATCTATCTTAGCACCATTACCATAAGGAGTAACTTTCTTCTCATAAATCTCTTCAACGTTGTCTCGTATCGTTATCTTTCCGCCCTTAATAGCTTTGACTTCTCTTGGCATAGTATATACATGTAAACACAATATTTATAAACTTTTCGGTCTTGCTAAATAGCATGTTTAGGAGCAAAGATCTAAGAAAAAGGGTGAAAGAAATAGGTGAGTATCTGCTTGAAGAGTACAAGCAAAGCAAAAAAGAAAATAAGAGGGATTGGAGAACTTATGAACAGGATTACAGCAGAAGAATAAAAGAGGCAATAAAACAATTGTCTCCTTTAATTGACGAGGCTGTAAGTTCAATAAAAATATCTTCTTCTGTTGGCAGCCCAAACAAATTAACATTAAAACAAAGAGTTCAATTGATATTGCTAAAAGAATTATTCAGCGAAAGCAATAGAATGATGGCTGCCATGCTGGATATATTTTCAATATTGTCGGGCATAGACGTGAGCTATAAATCAGTTGAAAGATTGTATTCTGATGAAGAGGTCGTTATAGCTTTAAACAACCTCCATAGCCTGATTCTAAGAAAGAAAGGCATAAACAATCCAGATACAACTGGCGATGGAACAGGATATTCATTGACAATAAAGAAACATTATTCAGCTGATGCACAAAGGCTCAAGGACAAAGCAAAGGAAACTAAGATTGATACAAAATCAGCTTTTGTTTATTCATTCAAACTGATGGACATAAAAACAAAAATGTATATTGCATATGGCACTAGCATGAAAAGCGAAAAGCAAGCATTTTGTTCTGCAATCAAAATGCTGGATGATGTTGATGTAAACCTCAGCAGCATCAGGCTCGATAAATATTACAGTTATCCTTCGTGTGTAGATATGTTTGACACAGAAAAGGTATTCATAATACCAAAGAAGAATGCAACACTAAAAGGATCTTGGAAATGGAAAAGATTAATGAAACATTTTACAGACAATACTTTGCAATATATGGAAGAATATTACAAGAGAGAGAATTCTGAAAGCGGATGGTCTGCAGACAAAAAAAGATTTGGGTGGAAAATAGAACAAAGAAGACCTGATAGGATAGACACTGCTGATTTCTGTATAACTATTTGGCATAATTTATTCCGAATAGGTGGAGTATAGACTAATTCTGTCCCACAGCCTATACTGGTTTGAAATTGTGTATAACGATGTTAGTTACCCCT
>JBBTXK010000102.1:0-1866 GCA_038062315.1 Patescibacteria group bacterium | reverse complement strand
CATAGATGACATTTCTATTTGACAAAGGGGTGACGTTTCTAAATTAAACTAAGAAGAGTGTTACAACCCTTGACAAACACAACCAAGCTTGTTATAAATTGAAGTTAATATGCCAGAAATAATTCAAACGAATCCAAAAATAATGGGCGGACAGCCAGTAATTAAGGGAACAAGAATTCCTGTTGCTCGTGTAATGGCCTTAATTGGAATGAATTATACGCTAACCAAGATTAAAAGAGAACTCCCAGATCTCAAAAGGCTGACCAAAAAAGATATTACAGATATTCTCTCTTACTACCAGACTCAAATTGCGAACTAAAAAACCTAAACAAAAGAAATTTCCCAAATTCCGACTCCTACTTGATTCTGCCTTTGCAAAACCCTATGTCTTTAAAAAGACTATTAAAAAAACCTCTATTAGACATATCCGACACGATTTTAACTTGTCACCTGAAACTGAAGATCAGGAAATATATTCACTCGCATCGAAAAAAGAGATGTTTGTTGTAACTTTAGACCTTGGTTTCAGGAAATTGACTAAACAAAATGCCGCTGGAGTGCTAATCTTAAGTTCAGGATTGTCAAATGAAGAAATTGATGACAAGCTTTCAATATTTATCTCTGGCAAAAACCCGCAAGATTACAAGGGCAAAACCACAAAGATTTAACTGGTTAGATTGTGGAAATTTGACTTTTGGGATACCAGTCTTTATTAAGAAATTGGACAAGTGTTTCTGGTTTTAGATTATCCATATCGTGAGCAAGCCGACCATTGGTTTCATCTGCTATTTCTTTCTGATCTAGAATTAAATATCCTTTCCCTAACGTTGTTAACATATCAAGAGCTTCGACCGGAGGAACTAATTCATCTGTTGTTTGTGGTTCATTTCCCCATGGAACTACGAACAAAAATTCCATATCTTTAGGAAAAGCATACGCTTGTTCATGAATTTTTAAATACGCATCTCTTAGTTTCTCGATGTTTGCCTCTTTATTTCCAATTCTTACTTTTGCTCGAACCGCATCCGTATCAATATATTTATCCCACCCAAGCATTGGAGCCCATTGTCGCTTCTAAATCTACCAACTGTACCAGCAAGGGAGACAAACCGTTTTACACGACTTGCAAGCTCAGGGTTTTGTTTAGCGAAATTAATTAAAGAAAAGAGCATAGCTAGAGCACCAAATGAATGTCCCGCTAGTACAACTTCTTGATGAGAAGAAGCAAATGCTTCCAAAGCAACGATAGATTCATTTAACCAGTCTGCAATGGTTGGATTATCCTTTTCTCCAAGGATTTCTTGCCCCTTTGTTCTTGCCTGTTCTTGTCTTTCTGGACAATTTAAATAAGTATTTGAATATTCTCCGTTTATAACGGTTCCGTTATGTCTAGCTGCGAATAGTGTATAACCATTTTTAACAAGACCATTTGCCCAAAGATTGTCCAAACGAGTAGAACCATCACCAGGAAAACCTGGTTCAAAAAGTAAAACTGAGCCGTTAGACTGTTTTGGTAAGTATAGTTTACCCTCAACAGAACCAGATTTTGTTCGTAATTCCACCCAATAACACTCATCAGAGAGCTTTATAACATTTTCTGGGGCAATTGCTGGAAATTTTTCAAGCCCTCCATGCGTTGGTACTTCTGCTGTCATGTGTGCATTATACAATATTCAACGATGAACTGCTTTTATGTCGTACGTGCGTCTGAAGAGCTGACAATCAACAGCTCACGGAGCTAATTGAAGATGAATTCGACAATAGCTTTTCCTTTTGGAACGATTACTGCCCGAAAAGAATAATCTGCTCGATATATTTTAGAAAACTCTCCGTTAATCTTTGCTTTCCAGCCCGGATAATAATTGT
>JBBTXK010000101.1:1019-4862 GCA_038062315.1 Patescibacteria group bacterium | reverse complement strand
CAACATATGCTTTCTCAGAGATTATTACTTCAGATGTTCTTTCTTCAAGTCTTGAGACAGATGATCCATCTGAGACTGCAGAATTCCTTGCTCCAAAAATACATAAAACCGAAGATGGACGACTAGCTGCAATTATTATTAAATACAACAAGCCTGAGGAGAAAGAAGGTGTTCTTGCGTCTTTCGAAAGTGACTTGCCTGACACGCAACCTGAAGATAGCGAAGTGTTACAGGCGGGAAAAATAGAAGACAATGTCTCAAGGGATCATAAAAATAAGCTACACAATGTAAAAAATATCATTGCTCTAATTCTCGGAAAAACCCTCTCCTTATTCAAATCAAGACTTAGACGACAAAGCTTCAAATCTAACCCCAAAAAAATGATTTTTTTAATAGCCGCAGTCGTTATTGCTGTTACTCTGATATTTAGTATTTTTACCGCCATAAAAAGCCAAAACAATGCAAGAATAACTGCTCTCTTTTCACAAGTCTTCCCTCAAGCGCAGAAAAAGTACGATGAAGGAGAAAGCCTTTTGGATTTGAATAAAAATCTGGCAAAAGATTCATTCTTGACAGCGCAAAAAATACTTGAGGAAAATAAATCCAAATTCCCAGACAAATCCAAAGAAAAAGAAAAACTTGAAAGTCTTCTAAGAAACGTCAATAGTAAGCTCTCGTCTATTTCTTCTTTAGATACTGCCACAGACAATAGGAGTAAACTCTCTGTTTCGATAATGAATGGAAGCGGAGAGACAGGAGCTGCGACAAAGGCTTCTGATTTTCTCAAGGGCTTGGGATATAATGTTGTCTCAGTTGGAAACGCAGATAGAGAAGATTACCAAAACACGAAGATACAAGTCAAAAGCAATAAAAGTGAATTTCTAAGTCTTCTTAAAAATGATCTATCTAAAAACTACACTATCGGCGAAACATCTTCTGACTTGCCCGAAAGTTCACCCGAAGACGCACTAGTAATAATAGGCAAATAATTCGAGTTTCAAAACTTATCGCCAATTAAATACAGGCACCTCTATGACTTGTTGCGGCCTGATTTTTGATAGCTCCTGTTTTTTTACTAAATTATCAAGTTTTTTAGAAACTTTAGCGCTGTAATATCTTTCTCCGCACTGAGCACAAACTTCAACAGGGACATTTTTAACAACAAAAAGTTTGTCTCCCCATCTAAAGTCAACGTCAATATTTTTTATTTTAGTTTTTCCTTTGCAAAAATAACATTTATTCACGTCTTTTCAACTCCTTTGCTCTTGTTATATAATTTATCCAAACTGGCAGTTTCGGTCTATAGACTGTTACAATCAACAACCTCTTGCCTCTCATACCACAAGCCACATGAAGAGGTTTTTCAGAAACTATACCAGCTACCAAACAACTTTCACCCCTTGGATCGCTTGGATACTGTTCTATTATATCACCTTTTAAAAGGACTTTCTCAATCTCCCCAACAGTAATTTGTTCTTCCTGCCTTTCATTATGAGCATGAATTGAAAGATCATATTCTTGATTACGTATCTTCTGTCTTATAAAAGCAATGTCCACGTTTTGATTGTACCAAAAAGATGTTGTAAAAGGAAAAGATTTCGAGGTCAAAGAATCCGATAAAAAAATCTATGTTCTCTATCAAAGCAAGATCTACGAGACAGAAATAAAGCAATAAGTCTATCTATACACTACACAGCTACCCCATGCCTGGCGCTTCGTTGTATGGAATTGGCCGACTTATTGCTTCTTGTGGATTTTCATAAGCTTTACCCAAGTCCTCTTCTAAAACATTTTTATTGTTCTTCCAGATATTTTTGGGCACAACGGAAGAACCTTTTTTCCTATTACCGTCAAATCTAATAGTTCCGTCATGGGTCGCAACAATCCCAATAGATTTATAAATTTTAGTATTATCATGGTATTTTGAAAAATCTGTTCTCTCCGATAATATAACTTCGCAGAGATACTCTCCTTCACCAAGATAATATTCTGGACTATAGTATGGCGATCCTTCTTTCAAACGTTCCACAAACTTTAATTTTGGTTCTATAGCTAACAATCTGTCGATTAAAACTCTCAACCCGCTCTCATCAAATTGCTTTTTTGCTTGCAGGAACAATGCAAACGCTTCAATTCTCTCTTTTACTTTTGCTTGTGTCCTATCTCTTTCTTCCCTTTTTCTAGTTAATTCTGCTTGCCCCCACCTCTCTCTTTCTATTTCCTTTCGTCTATTAAGATTTTCTAAAAATCCCATATGGCCATATTATACACCCCATAGTCAAATATTGCGGTTTGAGTATTGACAAACTGCGTAAAATAGGCTAAAAATGATTTCAGAAAGGTGCACAAATGTATACTTTACTGAAACCACTATTGGTGAGAGAAGAACTACTTAAAAGGGGAATGCAATTTTTTACACCTTTAGAATTTAGTAGCATACTAAATCTGCCTGACTACAAAGCTAAATATTTTTTGGAAAAATTTACTCACGAAGGGCTTTTATTGCGTTTGAAAAAAGGACTTTATGTTTTAAAATCCGACCTGCCATCGGAAGAAGAAATTGCTAACCGTCTTTATAGGCCGTCATACCTATCATTTGAATACGTGCTGGCTTATTACAATATACTTCCCGAAATGCCCTATACTGTAACTTCTGCAACTACCAAACCTACAAGAACTTTTACTATAGATGGCAAAACATTTTCCTACTTCTCAATTAAAAAAAACGCATACACCGGCTATGTGCTCACTAAAACAGAAAAAAAATCTTTTTTAATAGCCGAGCCGGAAAAAGCTTTGGTTGATTATCTCTACTTTGTAACAATTGGCAAAAAACCCCTTAATGATAGACTACGTACTGCTTCCTTAAACAAGGCCAAGCTCATCAAGTATGCCACTTTCTACAAGAGATCAAGCCTTGGCATGCTAATCAAAAACTTAAAATGATTACACAGAGACAAATCGAAAAGATTGCCACTAAATGGCAAACTACAGAACTCAATGTTCGTAGAGAGTATCTCCAGCATTTGTTTTTGAGTTATTTTTACCAGCAACCGCACGCAAAGAGAGTTCTATTTAAAGGAGGGACTGCGTTAAGACTTATCTACAACAGCCCTCGTTTTTCTGAAGACTTGGATTTCAGCGCCAAAGGAATAAATATCAAAGACCTAGAACAGACAATTATTAACACTCTTGATGAGATAGAAAGAGAGAATATAAATATTTCCATTAAAGAGGCAAAAACCACAAGTGGTGGTTATTTGGCGCATGTTATATTTGAAGCGCAAGAGTTTCAACCTGTTGTTATTGAGCTTGAGGTTTCGCTTCGAAACGCTAAATTGAATGGAGAAGTAACTACCGTGAGCGGGGACTTCCTTCCTCCCTTTACTGTTTTTTACCTTTCTTTGGAACAGCTGCTTGATGAGAAAATCCAAGCTCTTCTTTATAGGAAAAAACCTAGGGATTTTTATGATCTTTACTTTATCCTTCGCTCAAATCTTTTACTTACCAAAAAGAAGGAAGTCTTACCAAAGGTATTAAAAACTATCAAGGGAACAAACATCAATTTTGGAAAGGAGTTAAAGCAATTTTTACCCAAAACCCACTGGCCAATAATCAGAAACTTTAAGCAAACTTTAGAACGAGAGATACAAAGGTTTATATAAACGATCTAAAGCACCCAAAAAATACCCAAAAAATACACCTGTTAAAATCTGATCTTTTATGTTATCATAATGTCATGAAACCTATTAATTGGAGTTCTATCTTTAAAAAATATAGAGGTCTTTGGGTGGCCTTGGCTCAGGATGAAAAAACAGTTTTGGCTGCGGCTAAAACTGCAAA
>JBBTXK010000101.1:0-1009 GCA_038062315.1 Patescibacteria group bacterium | reverse complement strand
ATGGCTCAAAAAAATGGTTATCAAAAACCTATTCTTGCTAAAATGCCGCAAAAGTTGATCGATTATGTTGGTTCTGGCCTATGAAGTTTCGTTATAAAAGTTATGGACCATGACTCCTTCGTCCCGTAATCCCAATCGAAATAATTTTTAACAATAAGTCCGTATCCTACGAAGTTCTGGTTGATTCTGGGGCTGATTCAAATATCTTTTCTTCAGAAATAGCTGATATTTTAGGAATTAATGTAACTAAAGGCGACAAAGCAGAAGTTGCCGGGATAACCGGAGAAAGCAAACCGTTTTATTTCCATAACTCAAACATAAAAGTCGGTGGTAATTTACATAAAGACATACGAATTGGGTTTCTTGAAGACATCGGAAAATATGCCTATGGTGTAGTTGGGCAAAAAGGATTCTTTGATATTTTTGTCGTTAAATTTGATTTGATTAAAAAGGAGATAGAGTTAAAACCCAGAGGTTTAAAAATAAATGGAGTTGTTCCTGCCTTTTTCAAAAATTATTCTGACAAAGAAATAAGAGAAATCGCAATTGAATCTCGTATTGAAAAGTACAAGAATGATTTTGAAAAAATCCCATCAATTATCTCCAACGAGCCTCAATAAAGTCAAAGAAGCGAAAAAAACATTTATCTTTAGCAGTGGAAGAGTTTGCGAGATAATTTTAAGATAAAACTAACGTGGTGTGCCGGGGGGAACCCCAAATCTATCTAACGACCTCGCCGATCTTTCAACTCTATCATCATGCTCTGTTGAATTATGCTTGGGATTACGATATGCCTTTCCCAATGCTTCTTCTTGAACAGTTGTATCTCCTAACCATCTTGATATTGGTAATTTAATGTCTCCCCATGATTTGCTTAAGGTAATTGTTCCTAACTTATCACATCCAATAATGATAAAATCGTATATCTCATCCCAAGCATAGTAAGTATACATATGATTCGGATAATGTTTCGTGCGTTCATTTCCTTTGCGTTCATTCCATTTTAACT
>JBBTXK010000100.1:6838-7937 GCA_038062315.1 Patescibacteria group bacterium | reverse complement strand
GCCATATTTTATTGAAAATGCAAATCCAAAAACACTGCAAATCAATATCAATCCTAACAAGATAGCCCTATAAGAAGATTTAGTTCTTGCTGGAGGCTTACCGTCTACATGCGGCTTTGTCGTCTGAAACAAAGAGCTCAAAGGCTTAGAAGCAAACGAAACAGCAGGAGATTCAGAGATAACCGATGGACCAGATTGTATGGAGGGTAGAAAGGAAGATCCTAAGGAATCAGCCCGAAGGGCTCTTGGAAGACCAAAATTCACAGGGCTTGATATTATAGATTTGCTTTGGGAGGAATACTTGGGCTTTCTAAATCCATCTACAGCCTCTCTCCTATATCTGCGCTGGTTGCCTACTGTTCTCTGCGGTACCAAGATTCCCTTTTTATCCCAACGGCGAAGTGTTTTTGTAGAAACTCCAAGCGAACGTGCTACCTCCTGAATCGTTAACAATTTTTCTTGCATAAGGCAGTTTCTTTTTTAAAAAGTTAGACATTTGACCCTGAGCCTGTCGAGGGATAAATTGTCCAACTTTGTCCAAGTATTATTACGACATATTTTAAAGCTATTGTCAAGTAGTAGAATAATCTTATCTTATTCTTATCATTTCATGCTTATTGATCTCATTTTGCAAAACGCGTACCAAGTTTATTTTTGTTGACTTAATGATAAGATTATGATATAAAAAATTAAGAGAGTATGTTAATAGTTTCCTATAACATATCCCCAAAACTTAAAGATAATTTATATAAGATAGAAATTTTTCGAAGAAAAATCCTTTTATCTCCTATGTCCCCAAAAACAGAACTCAAGCTTAGATGGCAAGGAACATTTAATAAAATCCGTTCTTGCCTTAGACTGTCGGGAAATAAATTGGTAAGAAATGATATAGTTAAACTACTTTCTGGCAACAGAAATATAAAAATGTCTCAAGAAGAAAAGGAAGTGCTTAAATACAAAAAAGCCCTGGATTATATAACGCAAAATTGGCTTGGATCTGACAAGCCCGTGACCTCCAAATCAATCCTCTCTCTCTACCAATTGACAGCAAACGGTAAGTTAAGTAAAGAAAAAGAATTAGAATACCTTTTGAGCTATC
>JBBTXK010000100.1:0-6828 GCA_038062315.1 Patescibacteria group bacterium | reverse complement strand
GCTATCTGGAAGCCAAAAAAGAAAATCCTATAATACAGAGTGCCATCGTCTATACAGAGTTAATAAAAATGCAGGCTTTTACGAAAAAAAATGAAGTTATTCCTCTATTGATATCCATTCTTTTTCTTTACAAATACGGTTATGACTTCAAAGGCTTTTTGGCATATGAGAATACGTGGTTGGAAAAAAATAGCCTCAGTCTTACTTTATGGCTGGAAGAATTCTCAGAAAACGTACTAAAACAAATTGAATTAATAGATCAATCTGTATCCAAACCAAACATTATCCTGCAAGATCTTTCTAATTCTTTTTGGGAACTTAATGAGAGACAAAAATCTGTTCTTGCTTTTCTGGATAATCCAAATGTCGTTATAACAAATAGAAATATCCAGAAATGGCACAAAGTTTCTCAGATAACTTCCTCCCGCGATCTTGCAAAACTTACAAATTTGGGCTTTTTGTTCTCGCACGGAAAAGGAAGATCAGTTTACTACACTAAAATTTGAATCTAAATGTCTAAGTTTTACGAATTTTGTCCAAGTTTTAAAAGCGCTGTCTAACTTTATATGAAAAAATAAATAAGGGGTTGACTTAGAATAATAATAACCATAAACTGAATATACCGAGATTTTCGGCAAAGCTCAAGGCCATAGTGAGTAAATCGAATCTATGAAATATTCTGCCCTTAATAAGATTATTTTCTCTATAATTAGCTTAGCATTCCTAAGCTTATTATTCGTAGTTTCTCAGGCTCACGCCCAAAGCAACTCTTCAGGGATAGCAGTTTCCGCCAACATCGTTGATAAAGACGCAAAAGACGGAAGCATTATTGTTTCAAGCCCAAAAGGTTATGGAACAACAACAATACCATATAATCCTAATATCTATGGAGTCTTGACGGAAAACCCTGCTATACATATTCAAAACACCGAAGCACCTGGGACAAAACCTCTTATAACTTGGGGCAAAGCATATGTTTTGGTTTCGGGAGCCAACGGCAAAATTGCAAAGAATGACTATATCACTACCTCAAAGATAGCCGGAGTTGGACAAAAAGCAGACAAAAACGGTAGGGTTCTTGGAATAGCTCTGGAAGACTATAACAATCCTGATCAAAAATCAACTGGAAAGATCTTGGTTGCTGTAAATCCTAATTTCAATACTTCTTTAGGCAATGCAAGAACCAATCTTATAGAAACACTCAAAAACGCAACAGACTTCTCTCCTCTTTCCCAGCTAACAAGCCTTAGATATATACTTGCCTCTGCAATCGTTGTACTTTCCTTCATAATTGGATTTATCTATTTCGGAAGAATCGCAAGAAGCGGCATCGAAGCTTTGGGGAGAAATCCATTAGCCAGCCGTTTGATTCAGCTTAACATTATCTTTAATCTATTCTTAATGGTAGCAATAATACTTGTGGGACTAGGACTGGCTTATTTAATTTTGATATTATAAAAGTTATAATAATTATAAGAACTATATGACCCTAGAACCAATAATATTTTTTGATCTTTTGATTACGATATTTATTTTGGCGATAACAGCTATTTTTCTTGCTGTTTATCTTGCAAGAACGATGAAAAAACTCCGCCTATATCGGACAGAATACGAAAAAATCAAGGCCGCTGTTGCGGAAAATAATTCACATGTATTGAATGAGGCAAGAAACAAAGCGGTAAGAATAATTGATGAAGCCAATAATAAGGCACTGGATGTAATTCACAAATCAGGCTTATTCGCAAATATCACAAATTATAACTTCGATAAAGAATTAAAAGCTCTGGCAGAAAAAGAGTTTAATAGTTTTGAGAAGGCAACTTCCGACTTCGTAAAGGTATATGAATCCGTATTAGATGATTTAAAAGCAAGGAATGTAGAAATATTTCAAAAAATATCAAACAATATCGAAATAAGTACTCTTGAGGAGATAAAAAAATTTAAGCGCATAATCGAACAAGAAACAATCTCTTCTCAAAAAATGATTAAGAAAAAGGTTGATCATGAATATTCTTTGGCAAAAAAAGATATTGAAGAGTATAAGCAAAGCGAGCTTAAGATCGTAGACGAAAAAATTTATGAAATTCTCGAAGCAATATCCAAGCTCGTTTTAGGAAAGGCAATTGAGCTATCACGGCACGAAGCTCTTATAATCGAGTCTCTTGAAAAGGCAAAAAAGGAAGGAATTTTTGACAATGAAAAATGATATTATGATATATTTCGATATAATAACTTCGGTCAGAACAGCAGAAGATTTGGATCAGCTCGCCTCTGAGATCGATAGTCTTCTTGTCTCTGTTTTCAAAACCCAAGAAAAATCTTTTGATAATGCTTTGGAGGAGATCAGTATTTCGACTTCAAAAAAAATAAAAGAAGCATTTAAAAAAAATGCCTTGGATATCGAGAACAAAGAAATCGCCAGGAACTTTTTGGAAAGACTTAAGGATTTATTCGGAAAGTTCAAGACTATTGGGCTAACTCTAGCTATTGAGCCGTCTCACGAAATGACTGAGCATATTCACAATTGGGTTTCAGAAATCCTAGGAGAAGGGTATATCTTAAAGATTGAAACCGACAAAAGCCTTTTGGGCGGAGCAACTGTAGTATCCCCCAGTGGACAGTATCGAGATTTCACAGTTAAAAAAAGCCTTGAGAAAGTTTTTTCGGAGAGAAAAGAAATTGTGCAGTTGTCATGAAAAATTTTGATTATTATCTTAATCTAACTTCTGAAATAGGCTTTGTTCAACAAGTCAATAGCGCGATCATATATGTTGATGGGCTGCCCAAGGTAAAGCCTGAAGAAATTGTTTTTTTTGAAACCGGAGAATTCGGCATGGTACTGTCTTTGACGCCAGAAACTATAGAAATTCTTGTTTTCTCAGAAAAACCCATTAAAAATGGAACTAAGGTAGTTCGTACCAACGAATTTATCAAAGTACCTGTAGGAAATTCGCTTCTTGGCAGTATTATTGATCCTATGGGAAATCCACTTTATCTAACAAAGCCATCTAAGACTGCTTTCAGCCTTCGCCTAATTAATAACGCCGCGGCTGGAATTTTGTCCCGAAAAACCATAAACAGACAATTGGAGACTGGGGTACCAATTGTCGATCTCATAATGCCACTGGGATTTGGCCAAAGAGAGCTTGTAATCGGAGACAGAAAAACAGGCAAAACGAATTTTTTGATGCAGACCATTCTAAGTCAGGCAAAGCAAAATAATATTTGTATATACGCCGCAATCGGCAAAAAAATTCTTGATATAAAAGAAGCAGAAGAATTTTTTAGAAAAAATGGAGTTATGGACCGGGTAGTCATCGTCTCCTCAAGGATTCAGGATCCAATAGGAATAACTTATTTAGTCCCCTATTCCGCTATGGCTATTGCTGAATACTTTAGGGATGAAGGAAGTGACGTTCTTCTTGTTTTGGATGATTTAGTAACCCATGCCAAATTATATCGGGAGATTTCGCTTCTTGGCAAAAGGTTTCCTGGACGGAATTCCTATCCAGGAGATATTTTTTATACACACGCAAGGCTTTTAGAAAGAGCAGGAAACTTTATTACAAATAAAGGGGAAAAGTCAATTACGTGTCTTCCTGTAGCTGAGTCTACGCAGGGAGACTTGTCTGGATATATCCAAACCAACATAATGTCTATGACTGACGGACATCTGTATTTTGATTCTGAACTATTCGCAAAAGGCAGGAGACCCGCCATAAATCCCTTTCTTTCTGTCACAAGAGTAGGCAGACAAACTCAATCAAGTCTAGAACGGGATATTAATCGCGAGCTTCTTTCTTTCCTGACAATCTACGAAAAAATGCAAAATTTTTCACATTTTGGTGCAGAGCTAAACGAAGGCATAAAGTCTACTTTAAGTTTTGGAGAGAAGATAACGGCTTTCTTAGATCAGCCTTTGTCCACCATAACTCCTTTAAATCTTCAGCTAATACTTTTCGCAATGCTTTGGAATAACAAACTGCAAAATACGAAAGACTCCCAAGATTTAGATTTAGAGAAAATCGTCAACCTCTACAACACAAATGATAATATAAAAAAGATAATAGATGATTTGGTCGTAGAATCAAGCTCCTTCAATGGCCTATTGGCAGTTATTAAAGACCGGAGCGAAGAAATACTTCAAAAACTAAAATCACAAACTAGCGTCTAGCAGCTAGATAACTAGGCGCTGAACATATGATAACTAAAAAAGATGTTAATTCTGAAATAGATTATTTAGTATCGCTTAGAGCAATTTTGGAGACTTATGAAGAAATTGCCGCGTCTCGAATGGAACGAATAAGAAGCTCTGTTCTTCAAAGCCGGGATTTTTTGTTCGAGATAAATACAATCTTCCAGGAAGTGAAATCCTCTTATAAAGAGGAAGTGGGCTTACTTATGAAAAAAAAGAAGATAAAAAGTCCCAAAGAACTTACATTTTTGAACAGAAACGGAAAAACGCTATATGTCTTAATATCGGCCAATACGGGTTTGTACGGAGACATCGTCAGAAGAACCTATAATGTATTTATTGAAAACCTAAAGAACAATAATATTCGAGACGTTATGATTATAGGAAAGGTAGGCTATAGTCTTTTTGAGACAGAGAAGATTCATGCTTCTGTTATTTATTCCGACTTCCCGGATGACAAGATTGACAGCGAAAAATTGAAAAAAATTGTTGAGCAAATTATTCAATACCAAAAAGTGTTCGTTTTCTATGAGCAGTTTAACAATGTTGTCAGTCAAGAGCCAATCATTACGAATATATCAGGAGACCCTCTTTCCTATGACAAGGAAGGCCCAAAAGTAAAGTATTTTTTTGAACCTTCTTTGGAAAAAATCATGATTTTTTTCGAGAAAGAAATAGTCGCGTCAATTTTTACGCAGACGATATTGGAGTCAGAGCTTGCTAAGTTTGCATCCCGAATGGTTGCCTTAGACGCATCTTCTGAGAATACAAAGCAGAGGTTAAAACAAGTGCTCTTCCAAAAAGAAAGACTAAGACACCAAAGGGCCAACAAGGAGCAAATTGAAAAGTTCTCCAATATAAGCCTGTGGAAATAGACTAGATAAATATGGAAAATACTGGATCAATAATTGGCATACAGGGTCAAATTATAGAAGTAGAATTTAAAAAACATCCTCCAAGCGTACATGATATTCTGGTCCTAGAAAATGACCCTAGTGTTAAAATGGAGGTATTGAGATCTTCTGGAGATACTTCATTTTACTGCTTAAGCTTGTCTTCTACAAATAATTTGTCCCGGGGACTAAGGATAATTAGCACAGGAAAACCCATTATTATTCCGGTTGGCGAAGGAATCTTGGGACGAGTACTGAATATATTTGGTGATCCTCTTGATGGCAAAGGAAAAATTAAAAGCACAGACTACAAGCCTATATACGGCAGCGGGCTTTCCTATAAAGATGCGGTAAAGCATAAGGAAATACTAGAAACTGGAATCAAAGCTATTGATTTTTTCTCTCCAATTGTAAGAGGCAGCAAAATTGGCCTTTTCGGCGGAGCCGGGGTTGGTAAGACGATTTTATTAACTGAGCTTATTCACAATGTAATTGTTTTGCACAAAAATCAAGGCGTATCTGTTTTCGCAGGCGTTGGGGAAAGAATTAGAGAAGGACAGGAATTATACGAAACACTCTCGGAAAAGGGCGTACTTCCCTCTGTATCTCTTGTAATTGGGACTATGGGCGAAAATCCCGCGATTAGATTTTTAACTGGATATACCGCAGTCACTTTAGCTGAATACTTTAGGGATACACTCAAAAAAGATGTATTATTTTTCATAGATAATGTTTTTAGATTTGCTCAAGCAGGCAATGAACTTGCGGTCTTAACGAACACAATTCCATCTGAGGACGGATATCAAGCAACTCTAACCTCTGAAATGGCTTCTTTTCATGAAAGATTAATCTCAAATAAGGAAAATTCAATTAGCTCAATTGAGGCTATTTACGTTCCAAACGATGACATATTGGATCAGGGGGTACAAGCCATTTTTCCATATCTTGATTCAACTGTAGTTTTATCAAGAACAATCTATCAAGAGGGAAGACTGCCTGCCTTGGATATTCTCTCTTCAAGCTCTGCGAACCTTAACCCTGAGATAGTCGGCGATCTTCATTACCAAGTTAGCATCAAGGCTTTAACCTTACTAAAACAGGCAACGTCTCTTGAGAGAATTGTTTCTCTAGTAGGTGAGTCAGAGCTTTCTCCTTCGGATAAGTTAGTTTACCAAAGAGCGAAAAAACTTAGCAATTTTATGACTCAAAATTTCTTTGTGACTGAAAATCAGACTGGAAAAAAGGGAGTATATGTTCCGATACAAACCACTGTTGAGGATGTAAATGCCCTTTTAAACGGAGAGTATGATGATATTTCTGATGAAAAATTCAGATATGTTGGGAGTTTAAAAGAATTAAAAAATGCCTGATATTAACGCTACTATCAACGTTATTGTCCGCAATAAAGAAATAATATTATTTCAAGGCAAAGTTAGCTCTGTTTCCTCTTATAATGATAAAGGCATTTTTGATATTTTGCCTGAACACGAAAGTTTCATTTCTCTAATCAAAGAAAGTGTAGTCATTCATAAAGACAAAAACGAAAATCATGAAATAAAAATAGATAACGGCATTGTCAGGGTATATAGGAATAATGTATCTTTCTACATTAACTTCGAAAAGCAGCCCTAGGGACCTGGATTTGGCTTAGGGCTGGTTGGTGGTAATTCTCTTTCAGATGCTAGTCTCCTTCTTAGAACTATTATCCCCAGTGCTATTAGACAAATAATTACTGCCAGA
>JBBTXK010000099.1:3683-9339 GCA_038062315.1 Patescibacteria group bacterium | reverse complement strand
AGCATATGTAATTAATTTCCCCTTATAAATTTCAATCGGCTGAATCCAGTGGGGGTGATTGCCTATTATCAAATCTGCGCCTGCATCAATAGTAAAATGTCCTAAATGTCTTTGCCTTTCATCTGGCTGGCTTCTGTATTCTGCTCCCCAGTGATAGCTAACAACAACTATGCTTGCAGTTTTTCTTGCCTCAAAAATATCCAAACGAATCTTACCTTCATCTGCCCATGAAATTCCTTCTTCCTTATATCCAATATCATTATAGCCAAGAAATGCAAATTTTATTCCTTTCACTTCTTTATAAACCGCCCCATTTAACCCGGTAACCAATATTTCATTATCATTTAACAAACTGGCTGTAAAATTAATTGCATCAAATCCGTAATTTCCGGCATGGTTATTAGCAAGACTTGCGACATCTACGCCTGCAAATGTCAGTCCTTCAATATTCTTATCACTGCCGCAAAACTTAAATCCATTATTTATCAAAGGGCAATCCTTAATTAACGGCGTTTCTAAATTAATAAACGTAATATCTGCACTTCTTAAAACATCGTAGGTTTTCTCATACGGCCATTTGAAGTTATTGAATTTATTTGCCTGAATATTTACTGCTCTTGCAGGAATAACATCCCCAGTTGCCAGAAGCACTCTTTTTCTCTCAGCAGACAATGTCGATGTCCATGTATGATTTCCTGTAAATATTTGCTCCACTGAAGGCATGACAGCTTTGAATTTCGAATCTGTATTCATACCCTGTACGCTTTGTTTAATTACGGCTAACGGGCTTTGATGCAGGAAGAAATAAAAAAGAAGAAATAAAAATACAAAAATAAAAAATAAAATAGCAATGACTGATACTTTAATAATTTTTCTCATCATATTAAGATACTTTACATCAAACTAACATTCTCAAGAATGTTGGAATGAATGAGCCAGGTAAAAATAACTTCAAAAAGATTATAGATTGCCGCAGATTTTCTGGCAAATCTCTTTTGCTTGATTAGCAGGATAATCCCTAAAAGAACCAATATCTTTAATCAATTTTTGTATCTGGGGAGAAGATGACGCAATTTCTGCGACATCTATCTTTGAGGCTTCAAGCTTTAATTCTTCAATTTTTTCTTTAAGCACTTTCTGGATATCAATTGAGGGCACTTCCTTTACATTTGCGCCTCTTACGGATTTTGAAGATTCAGAAGGCTTTTCAGAAGCTTTTCTAGTAAAAAAGCTTATTTTTTCTCCTAAAATTTCTGTTTTATAAAAATATACTCCAATACCAAAAAGTATTATCAGAAAGAAGGCTATAAAAATCCTTTTTTTATTCCAAATAGCGTTCTTGGCATTTTCGTTGTCCATGAAGCTATTGTAACATATGGAAAAATAAATTCTACACATCAAAATACAAATCTGCTACAATAAATCCATGAACTTAAAAAATCTTCAGGAAAAAATAAAATTGCTAAATGAGGTAACACGACCCCAATACAAACTCTATTCCCAAACCGAAAAAGAAATTCTAACAAAAACAGTAAAACTAAACGAAGAAGTTGGAGAGCTATGCAACGATATACTTTCGATACTCAAGCTTCAAAGGCGGGCAAAACTGCAAAAGTTTGACAGAAGAAACATGTATGAAGAATTCGCGGATGTTATTATAACAGCAATGCAATTGGCAATCGCTGCGGGTGTTGATGTGGAACGGGCTGTTGGAGACAAGCTGAAAAAAATTGAACAAAGATACCTTAAGGAAAAGCAGTCTCTGCCTAAATGAAACTAAGTATTTACTTTAAGAGCTTTAGTAAACACAAAATCCTTCTACTTACTTTCTTTTCTATAGTTGTAATTGTAGCATTATCGTTGCTTCAATTTACTTATTATTCCAAAGAGTTAGCAAGTTCAAAAACTAAAATTTATTCCCTTTTATCTCACGAATCAAATCTTAAAAAAAACCTTGCCGAGACAGAGAAAGGTCTACTTGAGCTAAAAAACAAAGATCAGTACAAAAGAAACGAAGACTTACAAGCAAGCATTCAAAAGATTGAAACTACGTACAAAAAGGCAGTTTCTTCATACGAAAAACTTTTGGATCTAAAAGCTCAATCCAAAAACACAGCTAAGTTTGATAATTTGTTTGCTGAAAGTCTTACATATCTTTCTCAAAGAAATTATGCATCGGGAGATGCTACTCTTGATAGTTTAGGAAAGCTCATTGATGACGAAAAAGCAAAGATCGCATCAATAGCTGTTCCTGAAAGTGCCAAGGAAAACAACTCTCCGCCAAGTAACGGGTACAGCAGACAATCTGTAAAGACAGACATTGGCACTTATCTTGTTGATATTGTCGCTGCAGATCTGAATACTGCCAAAGTCGTAATTGACACTGCATCTGATTCGGATTGTTCAAACGACTGTCCTGTTCTTGCGCTTTCCGACTATGTTAGCAAAAACGGAGCATTTGCCGGTATTAACGGATCATATTTTTGTCCTGCCGAATACCCAAGCTGCGCTGGAAAAACTAATTCATTTGATACTCTGCTTATGAACAAAAATAAAAAATATTTCAACTCTGACAACAACAAATACAGCATCGTTCCTCTAATATACTTCTCCGGCACTTCTGCCGGAGTTAGAGGTCAATCTTTAGACTGGGGGAGAGATACTGGGGTTGACGCAGTGATTGCAAATCAGGGACTGCTTTTGTCAGGAGGCAATATTGTCTTTGGAGGAGATGATGACCCCAAGAAGGGAGTCAAAGGCAAAAGAAGTTTTGTGGGAAGTAAAGGAACAACAGCCTATATCGGCATTGTCCACAATGCAACTGTTGCGGAAGTAGCCCACGTCCTAAAAACATTAGGCCTTGAGAATGCTCTCAATCTTGATAGCGGTGGATCAACTGCGCTTTGGAGTGGCGGCTACAAGGCAGGCCCCGGCCGCAACCTCCCAAATGCAATTTTGTTTGTGAGGAAGTAAAGACTCTATAGCTCCAATACAAGCGACCTCAGCTTTGCCATTCATCCCCGCTATGAGATGTCGGGGCTTTTTGGTACTGGGGTAAAATGCGAAACCAAACTGTTGACAAAATATGCCGATCGGAAGATTTTGTCAAAGCTTCAAAATGACCCTCCCTCTAGTTTAAACATTAAGTCAATATCAAGTATAATATAATAAAGTGAGAACATTCCAAAAAATCTATAACATTGTCTCTCTTATTCCCAAAGGGAAAGTTCTAACTTATAAAAAAGTCGCAGAGCTTGCAGGCATAAAAAACTCAAGAGTAGTTGGTTTTGCAATGCATTCAAACAAAGATACGAAACTAATTCCATGTCATCGGGTAGTAGGAATTAGCGGTAAACTAACTGGTTATGCCCGCGGAGGAATAAAAAGAAAAAAAGAGATATTAGAAAAAGAAGGGGTATATTTTCTGGACAATCAAACAGTAGCTCTTGATAAAAGTTTATATCGGCCACAAAAGAAGACATTTCGTAGTCTTCAGTCATTAGGCAAGACGCCGTATTTATCTTGATACTCTTGTCTCCAGTTTCTTAGCATGTCACGATCTCTTCTAATGAAGTCGTCGAAGGACGGAACTTCTCTTTCATCACCTATTAGTTTCATCACTCTCTGAAGTGTTGCGCTAACAGCTTCAACCTGTTCTAATCGCGAATGAGAGCTGAGCATATTAAAATAAACATGGTTGTAAGCTGTTCTTTCTAATCTCTGAGTATTCTTCTCATCAAAAATTCCCCCTGATTCACGATTGTCTATCTCCAGCTTCCTAAAAACCCATTCGTCTCCTGGATTATCTTTGTCTATACCAGAGATATATAATGTATCAAATTCTGCGATAAGATATTCTTTAAATGCATTTGTACCATTGTAATACATAAGAAGAGATCTTAAGCGATTCGTCAATTCCCTTCTAGATTCAGAGTTTTCCCTTGTCTGCACGATTTCCTCAGCTCTTTTCTTAATTTGATCTAACTGTTCATCAGACGTATAATCGGGATGGTTTCGCAGCCAATTGTTGCTTCTTCCATCTATAATAGATTGCTCTAATAACTTTGTACTTTTGATTAGTTTATTATCATATTCCTTCTTTTCAGCAATAGGTCCGGGTAAAAACTGATAAAATTTACTCAACTCAGCGTTCCGTTGTTGAGGAGATAATTCTTTATACTGTTGTTCTTCGCCTTGAGAAAATTCTGTCATATATCTACTCCTATTTATTCCACCGCTCTTCTTCCGATCTCTTTGGCTTTTTCTCTAAAGAATGTTTTTAGTTCTTCAAGCTTTAGTGGCTTGATCATTTTAGGAAGATATGTAAACTCTGCTACCTTCATAAAATCAGCACCTATAAGAATAATATCAAATTCCATATTATATTTTGCCTTAACTGCATAAATTAAATCCCAAATTGTAAATTCTTTTAGCAAAAAATATAGATCAACAAAATCTTTTGCTTCTGTACGCTGATTAATAGTAAGCAATTTATTAGTTGCGATATCATGCAAACTATCCACAGCAAATCCTTCTATTCTAGTTCCTTCTTCCAATCTTTTATGTGGGTTATAAACAAAATCAATTTTTATTAGTACTTTATTCTTTTTTACTAGCTCAAAAATTCTTGCACGATAGTGTTTTGTAAAGCGAGCAGTAATATTAAGTGAAGATGCAATATTATTTACTATGTCTAGGATTTGTTCGTCATCAAAATCGATCTCAGAAAAAAAATCCAAGTCTTCAGATTCTCGATGATGTAGGTATACTGCACTTAAAGCAGTCCCTCCGGTAAAATAAAATGTTTTCGGTAGTAGAGGATGTTTTGCAATTGTTCCAAAAATTGACCGTTGCAACGGAGTAAAGGTTAATCTCCCCATATCAAAAGCTCAAACAGTTTTCGTCTTGGGGGATCCAAATTGAGCTTATCCCAGTATTTTTTTACATCTGCCAATTTTATTTTTTCTTTATCTGAAAGGTAGAAACCATAATTTATCTGTCTCTCCACAACAAGGATTCTTCCTCGTTCACTTTTCTCCAGTTCTTTTCTATCATAATCCCAAATAAACACCATATAAAAAGATTATACAACATTTACCTATTCTTTGTCTCCTTAATATCTCTGTGCAATTCTTCTTTTAAATACTCTGCTGTCTTTTTAATTTTCTCTTCTATATTTTCTATTTTAATTTTCAGAAATTTCCAGATTTTAGCATGGTCAGATGAAGACACATGCGTTAGAAATATTTTTTTATCTTCCTCAGATAATTCTGATAAAACAGTGTCCAAAATAGTCTGATGAATATTCGAATCAACAAGAGAAATAAGATGCATTCTTTCCTCCTGCGTCAAATTCATTTCTCCCAACTCCAATGAAAGGGTAGATGTATCGACAATGTGGGTATAAAAATGTTTTTTTCCCATACATTCGCTAAATATTTAAACTGGATTAATTGGCCCTAAAGATATATTATCATTTGGATCCTCTATAAAAAAGTACAAAACTCCCCCTTTTAATGCCCCGTCGACTCTTTCAAGATACTTCATAACTTCTGGGGATCCTCCTAAGTGCTTTCCAGTCCATTCTGACGGGCCTGCGTCAGCGATATCTACGACCATACTCATTCCGTTGTTGGGATTGACAACCAACATTTTT
>JBBTXK010000099.1:0-3673 GCA_038062315.1 Patescibacteria group bacterium | reverse complement strand
TCACATGATTTAGAAAATCTGGCGCCAAAAAAGTCTGTACTGCAATATAGTATTTCTCTCTCATCTTGTCCTCCTCTGTCAAAGACTCTTTAGAGTGAGCAAAATATCCCCAGGCTCCAAGTCCCGGAGCCATACCTTGCAACCAATAATTTTTTTTATCTTGATCAGAATCAAAATGAGTTGACATCGTATCTCCGGGATATCGAGATAAGTGCTGTTCCTGGCCGATAAATCCATAGCTCCTATTAAGTCTTTTACCTTCTATGCTCTCCGAAACTTTGATGCCGAAAGTTCTTGTTAAAATCTCTGATATTTTCCGCTCTTCCTCTTTGGTCAATTCTCTCACCTCTTTTGGCAAGACCCCCGAGAGATCAGAAATTAAAAAAGTTCTTTTATCTATTGTCTGAGAAATTTCTTGTGGGGATACCGCTTGAGACAAAGATGGAAGATTGACATTCTGAGAAGACAAGAGCATCAGCCCTCCCAAAGAGGAAGCAACCAATTGTTTTGAATTCCGTGAAAGCCACTCTAGAGACTTTTTGTGTTTGCTCCAAAGCTGTCTTTGAAGCTCAACGTGCCTCTTCCTCCATTTCTCGCTTAAATGCTTGTAACGCGATCTTGTGACCATGTTAACTTATTATACAACTTTTTTAATTTTCATTCTTCTATGCTTTCTTCCTCCAATCAGAAAAGTATCCTCTATTACTATTTTGTCAAACCACAATACAAACGATTTATTTTCACCACAATCATGATATTATATTATCCATAATACAATTTCTAGTCTTTATCCACACTCTTAGGGTAGATTATGCCGACAAAGAAGAAGTAGACGGAGAGTCAACAATGGTTTGTTTTCTAGATTTAATTACGAGAAAAATTGCCATGGCAAGAAGTCCCATATGCTCAATCGCGTCTAATAAATCCTCTAGGCTAAATACTGATACATGAACGATGATCACTGCCAACAACCATAACATTGCCCACCACGCAGCAACTTTTGGGAAAATGCGTAGCATCAAAAGTACTGCTACAAGAAAATCATTAAATGCGACAATATAGATAAAGTAAGGAATAGCACTAAATATTTCGGAAAAGAAAGACGATTCTATTAGCTCGTTAAAACTTGCCTGATAAAAAAAGTTTCTTAAAACACTGGCCAAAAAAGCGCTTGCTAAACCTAAACTTATGAGATAAACCAAATCAAGTCTAATTTTTCTCATTAATTAACTAATTATTATAGTATACTTTCTGCAATAAAGTGTCAAATTCAATTACACAATTACAGCAACTCCAACATCCCGGCAACACCCGGTGTTAACTAGGTTCGAACCTAAGGAATTCTAATTCGGGTAATGACACTTCTTATATTTTTTACCACTCCCGCACCAGCATTTATCATTTCTGCCTAGTTTTTTCTTTTGGCCATTCGTGTTGCGTGTTACTTGTCGCGTGCTACTTGTTGCGCTAGTGCTGGTTTCTGAGATTCCAGCGTCAAACCCCGCAGGACGCGACGCAACATGTTGATGAGTTGGCATAGTTGGAGCTTCTCTTACTTGAATCTTGTAAATCCTATGAACTATTTCATCATCAATTCCATCAATTAACTGTTCAAACATTTTGAACGCTTCATTTTTGTACTCAACCAAAGGATCTCTTTGCCCATATCCCCGAAGTCCAATGCCGCCTCTTAAGTTTTCAACCGCATCCAAATGGTCCATCCAAAGGCTATCAATAACAGATAGAACTACAAACTTTTCGATTTGACGCATCAGATCTTTTCCAATCTGCTCTTCCCTTTTCTCGTAAATGTCTCTTGCAATCTTTGAAAGAAGCTCTATTTTTTCTTCTTCTGACGAGTAATTCTCGATCTGTTTAGCCAATTGCTTTTGAGAGTTTTCATCAAATGGAATAATGGTGCAAAATTGAGCAACTATTTTTTGACTAGGAGACTCTCCGCCGTCAAATACTTCTGCGCTATTGGTGACAACAATTGTCGAGAGTGCATCTTGGATTTTTTCTAAAATATCATTCTTTAAAGAAAGATTATCACTTTCTTCCCCTTTTTCTTTTGATACTTTTGATAATTCAAGAATCCTCCGTCGCCTTTTATAAATTATCTCTCTTTGCTTATTCAATACATCGTCGTAATCAACCAAGTGTTTCCTGATATCAAAATTAAATCCTTCAACCTTTGTTTGGGCTTGTTCTATGGCTTTAGAAACAATCACATGCTGCAAAGGCACATCCTCTGGCATATTAAATCTTGTCATAACACGAGATATTGTATCGCCTCCAAAAAGACGCATTATTTCATCATCCAGTCCAACAAAAAAGCGGGAAACACCCGGATCTCCCTGACGACCGCTTCTCCCCCTAAGCTGATTGTCTATTCTTCGAGATTCATGCCTTTCTGTACCAATAACGTACAATCCTCCCAAGCCTACTACTTCTTTATGTTTTTTCTCCCACTCTTTCCATACTTCTGCTCCTATTTTCTCTTTACCCTCCTCAGATTTTGGAGTATCTCCTCCCAAGATAATATCTACCCCTCTTCCTGCCATATTTGTCGCGACTGTTATCGCGCCTTTTTCTCCTGCTTGCGCAATTATTCTTGCCTCTTGCTCATGATTCTTGGCGTTCAAAACTTCGTGTCTTACGCCTCTTCGTCTCAAAAGTTCTGAAACAAGTTCATTTTTCTCAATTGAAGTTGTCCCAACGAGAACTGGCTGTCCATCTTTGTAAGCTCTTTCTATTTCATTTGCAACTGCTGACAGTTTTGCCCGGGAAGACTTATAAACCAGGTCGTGATTATCGATTCTTATCATTTTCTTATTTGTCGGAATGACAACTACCGAAAGATTATAAATCTTATGAAATTCTTGTGCTTCTGTAACTGCAGTTCCTGTCATTCCCGATAATTTCTCATACATTCTAAAATAGTTCTGAAGAGAAACAGTTGCCAAAGTCTTTGATTCTCTTTGAATTGGAACATTCTCTTTTGCCTCTATAGCCTGATGGAGTCCTTCCGACAATCTTCTTCCCATCAAAAGGCGCCCCGTAAATTCGTCAACCAGAATAACTTGATTATCCTTCACAATATAATCTTTCTCTTTATTAAATAATGTTCTGGCTTTTAGCGCTGCCTCCAAATGATAAACAGTATTAAAGTCTTTTTCATAAATGTTAGTGATCCCAAAAAGCCTTTCTATTTTTCCAATTCCATGGTCTGTCAGGTGTGCGGTTCTAAGTTTTTCGTCAACTTTATAATCTACGTCTGGATTTAATTTGTCGATAATACTTGCGTATTCATAATATTTTTCGGTTGGCGCTTCATCTGGAGCCGAAATTATGTGCGGAGTTCGCGCCTCATCAATAAGAACCGAATCGACCTCGTCAACAACCGCGTAATAATAACCACGCTGGGAAGTATCCTCTAATTCCTGTGCCATATTATCCCGAAGGTAATCAAAACCAAATTCTGAGTTTATTCCATAAACAATATCTGCCTTGTATGCCTCTTTTCTAGAAGTGTCTTTCAGATGGAAAAGTCTAAAGTCCATTGCATTTTTGTCTGCAAATTCTGGATCGAAAATGAAAGATTTTTCGCTAATAATCGATGCTACTGAAGCTCCCAAAAAATTAAATACTGGCCCCATCCATCCAGCATCTC
>JBBTXK010000098.1:0-7997 GCA_038062315.1 Patescibacteria group bacterium | reverse complement strand
TTGCTTTGGAAATAGAGCCAATCTTTTGATTGCTTTTCCTGAAATCGTTTCTTCTATCCATAAATGCAAGAAACAAAATGATGCTGGGCAAACAAGTCTTTTTACCGACTCTGAAGATCCGCTTAGTGCCAAAGCGATTTCTAGAGACGTTTCTGACTTTAGTTCAAATGAAAAGCTTGCATTTGAAAAAGAATTTCTTGGACTCTACCTTACTTCCCATCCCCAACTAAGTAATCTTATGTTTCTCAAATCAATTATTTCTCACGAAATAGAGCTTTTGGAAGGAGAAAAGGAAGGAACAAAAGTAAAGATCGGTGGAATTATCGAGTCCGCAAGAAGAATATTTACCAAAAGAAATAATAATGAAATGGCTTTTCTTGTCATTGGCAATGAAAAAGGACTTTCCATTGAGTGTGTCGTTTTCCCAAGAATTTTCCAACAACACAAATCACTTCTTGTTAGAGATTCTGTAATTGTTATCGAGGGATACCTAGATACCAAAAACGACAAACCAACAATCATCGCCGAACGCATATCGGCTATCAATAGAAAATATGAGTGATGTGTCGCCGGAATTAAATCAAGTTCCACAGAACAAAGACAAAATACAAAGCGGCAAAAACGCTGATAAATCTGTAAGAAGCCGTTTAAAGAAAGTAGCGGGGAAAGTTATTTTAGCAACTCCAATTGCCGGTTTACTTGTGTCGTCTGGATCAATTGATAATCCAAATGTAAATGCGCCCAATATCAAAGACCCAACACCTGCTCCCGCTCCCCTACCAGATGTCACAAGTCAGAGTGTAGACATACTTCAACCTTATACGCCTCAACCCCACGCAGAAACACCAGCTTTATCTGTTACACCAATCCATGCACCTGAACTAACTCCAACGCCACGCCAATTACCCGACGCGGCAACAGTTTCTGATTCACTAAAACAAATAAGGACTAACCTAGAGGCAACCGGAGAACAAAGTTATTTTATTGAAAAAGCAGGATATACAAAAGAAATGTTTGAGTCTGTCAGACGGGGTACTTTCATGGTTGAAATGACAGGGGAAAGAGAGATTCAAGGCAGAAAAGAAATAATTGTTGCTCGCGGTACGGCTTGGTTGGCGCTAGCTGAAAGCAATACATATTATTTTGTTACCAATCGTCATGTGACGCAACTTCTAGAAGGCGTAAAAATGATGGGAGCTAAGCTATGGAGACCCAACCTAGATACTGAAATGTTTATACCAACAGGTGTCTCCATTGCCGCATCGGGAGATCCACATGCGCCAGATATAGCAGTATTAGCACTTAAAGGAGATTACCATACAACAAACCCTGTCAAAGCAATAAAATGGGAAGATAATGTCTTATTACAAAAAGGAGACAATGTCCTTATTGTTGGCTTTCCAGGAGAATTTAAAGACGAAAAAAAAGAGCTTGGCTCTTACACACACGCCTCTATAACAACCATAGAAGAAAACGCAAACCCTCAAACAGGAGCATGGTTTGCAAGAGCATTAGTTAATATTGGTAGTAGTGGATCACCGGTAGTTGTCAATAAAGATGGTCAGGAAGTAGCAGTAGGCATAGTTTTTGGAAGAAATGACTTGGTTCTAAAAAATAATGACACCGAGACTCAAAAACAGCCCGTTGTAACAGGCGCTTCATTGAATATTGGATACTTAATAAATGCTCTTAAAGCAAAAAACTGAATGAGTTTTCAAAGAAAGTTACAAAACCTATTTTAATATTCCGTACTGGCAAGGACATGAGGAACATGTGACCATGAGTTTTAACTTGGCGTCGGAGAAAGATAATCCAGATGCTTTTGATTGGACAATAAAATATTCTCCTTGAATTATATTTAGATTACATTTAATATTTCAAATTTGCAAAACCAATCCGTAGTGGTATATAATTGATTTTATGAGTACGCTTCAATTAATTCACGCGAGCAAGGGTCTTCTTAAAGCGTTTAAGAGCTATCAAAAACGTTATCTTAATGTGGGCAAAAAGGCTGATGTAGCAAAGCTTCTTCCAAACGATCTTTATCACACTATACGACTTGAGGGAGAAAAAATCACTAGAAAAGAGGCGCAAGCACTCTTTCAATAATAAGTTCTTTGCCAAAATTGTAGTGTGCCGAAATCAACACAATCGAAATCAGCAACAAAATATTTAGATACAGCTTTTGGTATTTTACCTCGCTCAAAAGTTATACCGCTTGAAAGAGAAGGTGTAAAAAAAGCTCAGCAATACATTATTAAACTTAGTGGAGAAAAGGCAGTAATTACGCCACAGCTTATTCTTGATGTTCATAGAGTTGGTTTTAGTCCTATATTCCCTAAATGGGCAGGAAAATTTAGAACGATTGATGTCACAGTGGGAGAATATGAACCACCGCACTACAGCCAAATTCCCGTATTTATACAAAATCTATGTAATGATCTCGCAGAACGGCTTCGTCACCTACCAACCTCAGAGAAGGAGGAAGCATTCTTAGTAGAGATCATTTCGCTGTTAGCGTGGTTTCAGCATCGTTTTGTCTGGATTCATCCCTTTAAGGACTATAATGGAAGGGTGGCTAGGCTCCTTACCAATCTTCTCGCAATCAATATAGGATTGCCAATACTTACAATAAAAGCAGAGACAGGAAGCGATAGAGAACGTTATATAAAAGCTCTAAAGGCAGCAGACAGCAAGGAATATTTTAAGCTAGAAAAACTAATTGCAAACGCCCTTAAAGAGACTTTGGAAAAAGTGTGAACAGACAACCTAATGCCAAGATTTCATCGGCTATGTAAAATTTTCTCCTTGACTTGTATTTGGATTACATTTAAAATCTTAATTGTAATGGCATCTTTTGCACCTGAAACAATTTTTCAAGTCGGATCCTTCCCAATAACCAATACAATTTTACATACTCTCCTTGTTGACGCAATAATAATAGCGGGAGTATTCTATATTTCGAAAAAACTGACACTTGTTCCGACTAATCCTGTCCAAAATGCTATAGAATCCATTATCGAAACTTTTTATAGCCTGACAGAATCAGTTGCAAAACATGCGGCTTCCAAAATCTTTCCATATTTTATGAGTTTTTTCATTTTCATATTGATCGCCAACTGGACAGGTCTTATACCTGGCGTTGGAACAATAGGTATCCGCGAACACGGAGAACTAATTCCAATTTTCAGAGGCACGACAAGCGATTTAAACACAACGCTTGGCCTTGCGCTTGTCTCCGTAGTTGCTACGCATATGCTAAGCATTAGAACAACAGGCATAAAAGATTATTTAAGTCGCTTTTTTTCTTTTAACCCCATTAATCTATTTATCGGTGTCTTGGAAATTATTTCTGAGATAACCAAGCTTGTTTCTTTGTCTTTTAGGCTTTTTGGAAATATCTTCGCCGGAGAAGTTGTGCTTTTTACAGTCTCATCTATATTTGCTTTTATATTCCCTTTGCCTTTTTTATTGCTTGAGGTAATTGTAGGAGTTGTTCAAGCGCTCGTATTTTCAATGCTCACTATGGTTTTTATGGCAATTTTAACAACTTCTCATGAGTCCCACAGGGAATCCTAGGGATTGCATGAAAAGAGCATATAATGTAGAATAAATTTAATTGACGATAGGCCGCCGGCCCAAAAGGCCTTTGGCCTGGAGGCCCACAGGCCCGGAGGGAGGTGAATGTATATGGAATTTAGTATTTCAGGAGGTCTAATTGTTGCTCTCGGAGGCATGTTTCCGGCATTGGCAGTTGGTCTTATTGGCGCAAAAGCACTAGAAGCGCTCGGAAGAAATCCCGAGGCTTCAGGAAGAATATTGCCCGCAATGTTACTTGCCATGGCATTCGCTGAAGCAATTGCGATTTATTCATTAATTCTTGCTTTCACAAAGTGACCCTGACTTATCGAATGGGTCCCCATATGATTGCATAAAAGCAGGGGGTTCTTCTCCGTCAGATGACGGATCAGAATGACTATATTTATATGGATATTTTAGAAAACTTTGGAGTAGATCCGATTCTTTTGGTTGCACAAATAGTAAATTTTTTAATCATATTTTTTATATTGAAAAAGTTTCTATATAAGTCTGTACTTGATCTATTAAAAAAAAGACAAAATAAAATTAAAGAAGGCCTTGAGCAAGCAGAAGAGGCAAGAATAAGACTCGATAAGGTTGTTATAGAAGAAAAAAATATTTTATCAAATGCTCATCTACAGGGAAAAAAATTAATAGAAGATGCAAAAAAAGAAAGCCTGGAAATGATGCAAAAAGCGAAATTTGAAGCTAAAATTCAAGCTACTAACATCCTTCATGAGGCAAGGCTACAAATCAACTCCGAAGCAAAGGAAACAGAGAAAAGACTTGCAAGCAATATTAACGCTCTAGCGATTGAGCTTATACGAAGATCTAGTAGCGAACTTTTTGGAAAACAAGAGCAGGAGCTTGTTATGAGAAATGTGTTAAGTAAGTTCAAAAAAAAGACTAATTAAAATGTCAAAAAAGTTTCTAAAACAATTAATAAAATACAGCTACAAAAAAAATATCCTAAATTATGAAAATGTCAGCAGCGTAGCTAAGCTCTTAAAGAGAATAGATTTAAAACATTACATAGAAGCTCTTAAAAAACAAGAAAGAAAACTTAGTGTATTTATAGATGTACCAATAAACGATGTTAATATTAAAGACAAATTTAGGAAGATTTTTCCAAATAAAAAAGTTGTTTGGAACATAGAGCCCTCCCTCATGCTAGGCACAAGAATAATAGATGACGATATGCTTTTTGAGATGAATCTGAAAAATACTCTTGACAAAATCAAAGATTCAATAGATAAGGACTATGATTGATACTTCGTCAATAATTAAAAAATTGGAAAAAAGGCTAACAACTCTTTCCAGCGACATAAAAGTTCAAAACATTGGCATTGTTGAAAAAAATAGCGACGGAATTGTTGTTGCCTCCGGATTATCCCAAAGTTTTATGGGAGAAGAGGTTTATTTTGAAAAAGGAGAAAGAGGAGTGATATTGAACCTTGACGAGGACCAAGCTTCAATAATACTCCTAAGTCAAGGCGAGAATATTAAAGAGGGAGATATAGTAAAAAGAAGAAGTAAGCTTCTTAGTATTCTTGCCTCCGAGGATCTCAAGGGTCGGGTAATTAATCCGCTTGGTGAACCACTGGATGGAAAGCCTATGGTACAAAAGGGAGAATCTATGCCGCTTGAGCGTATAGCCCCAGGGGTTGTTGAGCGCGAACCAGTAAGCACCCCTCTTAAAACTGGCATAAAGGCTATAGATTCTATGATTCCAATAGGCCGCGGACAAAGAGAGCTCATCATTGGGGACCGCGGTCTTGGCAAAACAGCCATAGCAATTGATGCTATTCTAAACCAAAAATCTTCCAAGTCCACAGGCAAGGAAGTAATATGTATATATGTTGCAATCAGTCAAAAACAAAGCACTGTTGCACAAATTATAGAGAAGCTGAAAGAAAAGAGTGCTTTTTCTTATACAATTGTTGTTGCGGCAAATGCACCAGATCCAGCCGCTCTGCAGTATCTTGCTCCTTATGCAGGAGTTGCAATTGGAGAATACTTTATGAAAAAAGGGCAGGATGTTCTTATCGTTTACGACGATCTT
Source organism: Patescibacteria group bacterium (assembly GCA_038062315.1). GTDB lineage: Bacteria > Patescibacteriota > Microgenomatia > Levybacterales > UBA12049 > JACOXT01. The sequence continues at coordinate 2,356 of JBBTXK010000098.1, read as the reverse complement.
ACAAAACACGCCTGGGCATATCGGCAGATCTCCTTAGTCTTGGGTCGCCCAGCAGGACGAGAGGCATATTCAGGGGATATTTTCTATTTACACAGCAGACTTTTGGAGCGCGCTGTAAAATTGAACAAAAAAAACGGAGGAGGATCTATCACTGCGCTTCCTATAATAGAAACTCAGGCAAATGATATTTCTGCGTATATTCCCACAAATGTTATATCAATCACCGATGGACAAATTTACTTACAGCCTGACCTATTTAATATTGGAGTAAGACCTGCGATAAATGTCGGAAGCTCAGTTTCTCGAGTTGGAGGAGCTGCCCAAACTCAAGCCATGAAGTCAATTGCCGGAAAATTAAGACTTGAGCTTGCGCAGTACAGAGAGCTGGCTGTTTTTGCCCAGTTTGGAAGCGAGCTTGATGAGGCTACTTTAAGCCAAATTGAACAAGGCAAACGGCTAACAGAGATATTAAAACAACCTCAATACGAACCCCTTAGCGAACCCTTTGAAATACTTAGTATTTGGGTTGTTACCAATGGCTTTACGAGCGATATTCCGGTTGAAAGCATAGCGAAATTTGAGAGAGAATATCATGAATATGTGAAGAACAGAAATCCAAAGATAATTGAAGCTATATCCAGTGGTGAAAAAATTAGCGAGGCAACAATAAAACAATTGCAGAAAACTACCAGCGAATTTAAAAAAATATTTACAGCTTAATTTCATATGGCAAATTTATTATCTTTGAAAAGACGAATACAAACTGCACAAAATGTTTCGAAAACAACTCGCGCAATGCAAATGATTGCTGCTTCAAAACTTAAGAAGGCTCAAAATTCAGCTTTATCTCTAAGGCTTTATGCGGAAAAATTAATCGCACTTACTCAAAATTTAACTGCTAAAATCGAAAAAGAGAAGCTTCATTACTATATGATAGGAAGTCTTGCTACAAAAAAAACCTTAATCATTGTTCTTTCGCCAGACAAAGGCTTATGCGGAAGTCTTATTGCAAATTTGCTTAGGCAATTTTTGCGCATGAATAGTAATAATGAGCAATTTTCATACATAACAGTCGGCAAAAAAGTTGAACATCAAATAGTAAATGTTGCCAAAAATGAAGTTATCGCATCATTTCCTTTTGGTACGACTACTCCCACATTTGATATGGTATATCCTATCACTCACATAATTGATGAGTATTTTATGAAACGAAAAGTTGACTCTGTAAAAATCCTGTACAGTCATTTTGAGAGTGTTTTTACTCAAAAAACAAAAGTTGCGACCTTACTTCCTATAACGATTCCTCAAGAGGAGCAAAAAAACAAAAGCTCTGCATATTTGTTTGAACCAGATCTTAAGATATTACTTCCATCTCTTCTTGAGCACTATCTTCAAATGACTATATATCGGTACCTCCTTGAAAGTTTTGCCTCAGAACAGGCAGCTCGAATGATCGCAATGCAAAATGCTACAACAAATGCAAAAGAAGTAATTTTAGAGCTAAGACTTGAGTATAATAAATCAAGACAAGAAAAAATCACAAACGAAATACTGGATATTTCAAATACCGGAACGCCAAAAATGGACGCCTAATATTATATGGACAAAAAAAATTCGGAAGGGACAGTTATAAGAGTTCAGGGGCCAGTGGTTGATGTTCATTTTGAAAGAGATTTGCCCTCTATTTACGAAGCATTAGAAATAAAACTAGGCTCTAATTCTAAATTAGTTTTAGAGGTTCAGTTTGGTACTGGAAACCATGAAGTGAAAACCCTAGCTTTTGGGTCAACAGACGGACTTGCACGAGGTACAAAAGTAAAAAGGACTTTCTCCTCGATCAAGGTACCAGTTGGCGAGAAAACACTTGGTAGAATATTTAATGTTTTAGGCGAGCCTATTGATGGAAAAAAATTTGAAGCAAAAGGCGTTAATTTCCAGCCCATTCACAAATCTGCACCATCCCTAATTGAACAGGAGACGAAGCTTCAGATTCTTGAAACAGGTATTAAAGTCATAGATCTAATAACACCGTTTACCAAAGGCGGAAAAGTTGCAGTATTTGGAGGGGCAGGGGTTGGGAAAACTGTAATAGTAAAAGAGCTAATCAGGAATATTGCAATTGCTCACAAAGGTCACTCTGTTTTTGCAGGAGTTGGAGAACGTACACGCGAAGGAACTGATCTTTGGCTTGAAATGCTTGAAGCGAAAGTAATGGATAAAACTGTAATGGTTTATGGACAGATGAATGAACCACCTGGCAATAGGCTAAGAGTTGGGTTGACAGCACTCACTATGGCAGAGTATTTCAGAGACGAAAAAAAGGAAGACGTACTGCTTTTTATTGACAATGTTTTCA
>JBBTXK010000097.1:0-1386 GCA_038062315.1 Patescibacteria group bacterium | reverse complement strand
TTGGATGGAAAGACACAAGCAGACTTTCAAAAATTGAGCAAGGAAGAGTCGGAAAGCCAACCCGAGCTACCCTAGATAAAATATTTGATGCCCTCGAACTCAACGAGCATGAGAGAGGAGAAATGATGTTAGCTTCAGGAATTTTACCTACTAAAGAAGAGGTAGCTCGAACAATTCATAGGATTAAAGATGTAATGGGTGATTTTAAATACCCATTAATGCTGCTTGATTTCGCATGGAACATTTTTTATTTTAATGAGCTTTGCAGAGAACTTTTTAAGATATCAAATCAAGATTATAAGTACTTGGAGAAAAATATACCGAACTGGCTTGAGATGCTGTTTTTAAGGAAAAGTTTTAAGAATGTCACCATTAAAGGTGGATATAGAGAGAATAATCTTCAACCTTTCGAGATATATCAAATAGCACATTTTAAATTTGAACAAAAGGGTAATACCAAAGAAAAATGGTATAAGAATCTTTTGTCAAAGTTAATTCAAAATGACGATTTTCATAAGTTATGGTTGAATACCCCTGCTTCTAGCGAAGATCATTTATATGATTATGAGTTTAACGAATTTAAAGGTACATGGAGAGGAAAGGAAAGAACTCTTAAGTTTCACATCTTTGCGTCTCATCCTGCATTTGACACAAGATTTGCTCTATTGATCCATCAACCCGCAGATGAACATACCTATAAGTTTTATCAACACAGAAATAATTATAAATAAACAGCAACATGAGTTATTTAATGCTAACTTGCCTTCTAAATCTTGACCTCAAAAGTTTTGATGGTTGATTATTGTTGTATCGTAGACTAGTCTACGATACTATTTTACAGCACAGCAAATGCTTGCAAAATCTACCTTCACCGGCCGCATCTCAACGCAACAGTAATATCATCATGCTTCTTCCAGAACTGCAACTGCCTGTTTCGCACACTGTAAATCTTCTTGTGTATTTGCAGATCCTCCTACCCCAACTCCGCCAGCCAGCTTTTTGTCGATCTTTACAGGAAGGCCTCCGGCTATGGTGGTTAGTTCTCCCCCAAAAAGCGTATTTACGCCAAAGTAGGGCTTGTTTTCTGCCGCATACTGTTCCATAGCATCTGTTGGCATACCCAGATTAGCAGATGTGAATGCTTTGCTGTAGGCAAATCTTGGGCTAATTGGAATTGCGCCATCCATTCTGCTGACTGCAACAATACTTCCGTGTTCGTCTACAATTACAGTTGTTACTGCAATTCCCAGTTCTTTTGCCTTTTTTTCAGATGCTTCCAATGCCTGTTTTGCTTTATCTAATGTAATCATAATTTTTTCATCACCCCCAATCTATAGTCCTCCCAAAACAAATTGGAGATTACTATAGGAAACTGATATGATTATA
>JBBTXK010000096.1:0-3589 GCA_038062315.1 Patescibacteria group bacterium | reverse complement strand
GACGGTTACTAATTGTATTGGAAACACTGTTTGTATTTGAGCTAAGGCATCTTTCGAAACCCACCAGGCGGCAACCACAAGTCCAAATAAAATTATCGCTAAAGCCAAAATTCTCAATCGCATAACTTATTAAGCTGATATTCTCTGCGGCTGTGGCGCAGTCTCAGCTCTAAAACTTTTCTTAAACCTTCTCAGGCACTTCGTGCAAAGCTTCATTCTCTTCATCAGCCCATCGACCGCAACCCGCGCTACGTGAAGGTTTGGTTTAAAAAGTCTTAGAGTCCTATTTTTCGCGTGCGATACATTGTGCCCATACATTACGCCTTTTCCGCAATTCTCACACTTCATGGCCATAGGAAAATATGATATCATATTGTAAAATCATAAACAAGGTTCACTCAGGATGACATCGAGTATTATAAACAATATGGATATTATTACTTTGCTTTCTCACGCCATATTTCTTGTGATCATAATTTTCTCAGCAATTTTACATGAAATTGCTCATGGGTTTGTGGCGGAGCGATTTGGCGATCCAACAGCCCGTCTGGCAGGAAGACTCACTCTTAACCCAAAGTCTCACATAGACCCCCTAATGAGTATTGCCTTACCTCTTATACTTATGCTTTCCGGGTCTCCAGTTATACTGGGAGCCGCAAAGCCAGTGCCGGTCGATCCATTTAATCTCAGAGACGGACGCAAAGATCTGGCCATCGTCGCGCTTTCAGGCCCTATTACCAACATTATCTTGGCAATTATTGCGAGCCTTCTTATAAAAATTCTTCCGTTTTTCAGTATTATCCCATTTGAGATAGCCTCCGTTATTTACACCGTACTTCTTATGATAGCTGAGATAAATATTTTGCTTGCGATTTTCAATCTAATCCCTATCCCACCGCTTGATGGCTCAAAATTTGCTTCTCTTTTACTCCCGGAAAAACTCGCTAATATTTATCTATCTTTGGGCTCTATTGGATTTCTCATCATATTCTTTCTTCTTCTTTCTCATGGATATTTTTCTCTAGGTAATCTTATTTATAGCCTTCTCTCTTTTTCCAAACAACTCCTAGGGATATAATTTTGACAACGGGAATGAAGTTTATCTACTTTATTACATTTTCACTTGCAGTGAGAAAAAACCACCTATAAAGATGGGCTATAGGAAGTTTCAGATTTTAAACCAAGTTTTGGACCCAATATTTTTGACGCATTAAGGATTTCTATACCCAAAAGTTCACCATTTTTCCCAAGCTCCAAACTTACTCCTGGAGTAATTTCTCGGTGCTCCTCCTCTAGTCCACTTTTAACCATTAACCACAAAACATCGGTTTTCTTATCGTAAAATATCTTTTCTTTATTTTGTTTAATTTTTTTCATAAATTTTCCACCTTCCTCCATTATAGCAAGTTATTGATAATTGATTTTAGATAAACTATACTAACCCAATGAAACTTCCGAAAGAACTAACTACAATTACAAGACTATCTAAGTCTCTCGCTGTTATTGTATTCTTGGCTTTTCCGTTTATCGGCTTTTTCCTAGGCTTGCGCTTCCAGGAAATGCTCTATCTTGCCAAAGGTCAAGAGATGGAAGCAAACCTCTCAATAAATCGCTCCCCAACCCCAGCTATTGATGAAACTGCAAGCTGGAAAACATTTACAAATACTAAATATCAATATTCTATTAAATATCCATCGGACTGGGAGATTACCTCTCCTTTTACAGAAAAAACACCCGAGGCTGTAAGGTTCGCTAAGTTAATTGCGAAAGAAGGTGATGCCGCATTCGACATTATAGTTGAAGCGAATCCACTTAAAAAACCTGCCACAAAGGAGTGGTATTTGGATTGGGCAACAAAGATTCCTGCTGGTATCGATACTTCAAAATATGTCTTTGAGACAATGGATTTTCATGGACATCAAGCAGTAAAAGTAAATAATGCTGAATTACTTTTTGCGAAAGATATTTATATGTTCAGGATTAGACCTAATGTTAGCATTTATGATCCTGATCGTGGTTTTGCAGATTTTGCAAAAAAAGTTTTCGACCAAATCCTCTCGACCTTCAAATTTACCGACCGGTAATATTTCCGTTTTGCGAGCGTTGAAACAAAGCCAGGTACCGTCTGGTACATGGCAAAGGCCGTAAAGTTTTATGTTGACAATCCGCATCGGCTGCCCTATTCTAAAAAGTGTGGTAGGCTTAATTAAAAGAGCTTTTGTTTTTTTGTTGCATCCAACTGCCTCAAGAACAAATATGTTGGTACTTCTTCTTATTTTCGCATCAATTCCCCTAACTGTACTTTCCGCGAAGAAACCTCAGCAAATTAATCAACAACCGGCTGTAAAAAACGTTCTAAGTACATCGCAAGACAACAATATTCTTCCTTCCCAACCGCAGAACTCTACTCTTTTCTATATTGAACCTTTCACTATTGCTGGGATTAAAAAAACAAATACACCAAATAAGCCCAAAGACAAAAATATAACTTTTTATCTATATAATCTAATAGACGACCCGGAAAAAGACGAAGATGCGGAAAAAGCGTTTAGGAAATTAACAATTTCCTCAAGTTATGATAAGAATACTAACACATTTTCTTCTTCTAAATTCCATTTTGACAATCTACCCCAAGGCAAATATCAATTATTACTAAAAGTTGATGGCTCTCTTAGACAGTCGGTTGGTATAAAAGATATTTACCCCAACGAAACAGTAATTATTCAAGAGAAAAAGATTAAATTAGTTATGGGCGATGTAAATAACGATAATAAGCTTAATATATTGGATTATGACTTGATTTTAAGCTGTTTTGAGGATAAAATAGTCACCTCTTTCTGCGTAAATAAGGACTCTTCAGATCTTAACTTCGATGGTATAAACAATGGCCTTGATTATGATATTTTCTTGAAAAATCTAAGCCTTGTCTCAAAACTTGATAAGTTGTAATATAATTTCATGTCTAAAAGAACTTTTTCCCTAATATTCACACTTTTTACTGTCGGATTTGTGCTTGTAATGATTTCTCTTTATAATCCATCCTCTTATGATAAGGTTAAATCCCCTGTGTCTCCTACTCCAACTCCTACGCCCGAGCCTTTGGCGCAAACAGAGCTTAGATTTGGAGTATTAGAAAGTTTCCCGCCTGTTTCCTCGCCAAACGGCGAAAAAATAACTTATTCTATCCCAATAACAATCTCAACAAACAAAAATAAAATAACAGCTGTTCAACTTGAAATGTCTTATGACCCCAAAGTGCTCACGATAATCTCTCTTTCTCCCGGTACATTTTTTCCAAAACCTGTTACTCTTTTGGAGAAGGAAGATGAAGATAATGGAAGAATTTCCTACGCGATTGGGATTGCCCCAAATACTCCAGGAATAGAGGGAGAAGGCGTAGTTGCAACGCTTACGTTTCAGACCAAATCACAGTTTTTGAAAACAACTCAAATATCGTTCCTTCCAAAAACTTTAGTAACAGCCGAGGGCTCTAACCAATCTGTCCTAAAAGAAGCATTCTCAAGCCAAATTGTGGTTGGGGAAAATATTGACAATTAAGTGCATTTGTGTTTATACTTACCCTGCTCTT
>JBBTXK010000095.1:0-3419 GCA_038062315.1 Patescibacteria group bacterium | reverse complement strand
AGAAAAATTTTAGAATCAGGTAAAACTCCTACCCAGGAAACTAGGGGATGGGATGACAATAAACAGATTACAGTTTCTCAAAGAACCAAGGAAGAAGCGATGGACTATCGTTATTTTCCAGAACCAGATATCCCACCAATTCGCTGGAGTCAATCTCAAATCTCAAATCTCAAATCTCAAATGACGGAATTGCCCGATCAGAATTATGAGCGTTTTAAAAAGGAATACGGATTATCGGCCTACGATGCAAAGATTCTAACAAGAGATAAAGAGATAGCAGATTATTTTGAAGAGGCGGTAAAAATAAATGAAAAGCTAAAAATTAAAAATGAAAAAAGCACTGATGCAAAAACAGTGGCTAACTGGGTTATTAACAAAAAAATAGATATAAATGTTGTACTTCCTGCCAATCTTGTTCGAAGCATTCTTGCTTCAAGGCAAAAAACGCAAATCGACAAGGTAGAATTGGAAAGAATAGTGAAAGAAGTTCTTAAAGAAAATTCCAACGCTGTTTCTGACTATAAAAACGGCAAGATTCAGGTTATTGGTTTTTTAATAGGAAAAGTAAAACAGACTATTCAACAACCTCTAGACGCAGAACAAATAAAAAGGGCTATTGAAAAATTGATGAAAACGCGTTAACATAAAAATAATAGGTTTGTTTACAGCTAAACGAGATGCTGAAGCACCCGCCTGCAATTGCCTTCGGCAAAAGCCGATGGCGGGCAGGAGTTCAGCATGACACGGGAAAGATATGTCGGACTTCGTTCATCTTCACAATCACAGCGAATATTCACTTTTGGACGGTCTTTCAAAAATAGACCTCATGGTAACCCGTGCAAAAGCACTTGACATGAAAGCTTTGGCAATTACAGACCATGGAAATATGTACGGCGCAATAAAATTTTATAAAAAATGCCGCGAAGAAGGAATAAAACCGATCATCGGATGTGAGATATATGTGAGCAGACGCACAAGGCATAACAAAGAAGCTGGGATAGATACTGACTCAAATCATCTAATACTTCTGGCAAAAAATAGGGATGGATATAAAAATCTAATGAAAATAATTTCAATAGCCAATCTTGAGGGTTATTATTATCGGCCAAGAACTGACATCGAGCTTTTGAATGAGTACCATGAGGGATTAATTTGTTTGAGTGCGTGTTTAAATGGCTATGTGTCGGAGCCACTTTTGCAAAACCAGGAAAAAACTGCAGAAAAAAGAGCGGAGAACCTATCCCAAATATATGGAAAAGATAGTTTCTATTTGGAATTACAAAAACATATAGACGTTAAAGGTCAGGATACCTTAAATGAAAAATTAATCGGCCTCTCGAAAAAACTCGGTATTCCTCTTGTTGCAACAAATGACAACCATTACGTTTATGACGGAGACGCACAAGCACAGGAAATTTTACTTTGTATACAGACGCAAACGACTATAGATATGAAGGATAGAAAACTATCAATGATTTCATCTCCAGACTTTTACATAAAAAGCTCTGAAGAAATGAGCGGTCTTTTTATTCAAACCCCAGAGGCAGTTGCAAATACAATTAAAATTGCTGATATGTGTGATTTGGAAATAACTCTTGGCAAATGGATAATGCCTATTTTTAATGTACCGGGAAATAAAAATTCCGAAGAGTTCATTAGGGAAAAAGTGGAGGAAGGTCTCAGGAAAAGATACAAAAATGTTACTCATGAAATAAAAAAGCGCACAGAATATGAACTTTCTGTGATTCTAAAGAAAGGCTACGAAACGTACATATTGATAGTAGCTGATTTTGTTATATGGGCAAAATCTCAGGGAATAACAGTTGGTCCGGGAAGGGGTTCGAATGCAGGATCTATTGTTTCTTACGCGCTTCAAATCTCAGACGTTGATCCTCTATTCTTCAAGCTTCCCTTTGAACGATTTCTAAATCCCATGCGCCCATCGCCTCCGGATATAGACTTGGATTTCGCAGACAACAGGCGTGATGAGGTTATAGAATATGTCACACAAAAATACGGACGCGACAAAGTCGCTCAAATTATTACTTTTGGGACAATGGAAGCAAGAGGGTCTGTACGCGATACGGGACGAGCCATAGGAATGCCGTATTCTGCTCCCGATAGAATTGCGAAGATGATCCCTGTGGGCTGGCAGGGGCATGCCATGACAATTGAAAGAGCCCTAGAGCAAAGCCCAGAGCTGAGAATTGCTTATCAGACAGAAGATGAGACAAAAAATCTTCTTGATCTAGCAAAAAAACTTGAAGGTGTTGCAAGACATGCTTCCATGCACGCTGCAGGAGTTGTTATTGCGGACAAACCTTTGACTGAATACACTCCGCTTCAAAAAGAAACTAACGGCGAAAAAATAATTACGCAGTACGACATGTATACGGTTGGAGAAGACGGAGTTGGGCTGTTAAAAATAGACTTTCTTGGTCTTCGAAATCTTACAATTATTCAGGAAGCGCTTCGTTTTATTAAAGTAAATCAAGGGAAAACGCTAGATTTATCCAATGTTTCATACGAGGACAAAAAAACTTATGAACTTCTTTCATCTGGAGAGACAACAGGAATATTTCAGTTAGAATCTTCAGGAATGAGAAGATATATAAAAGACCTAAAACCAACTTCAATTTTTGATCTTCAAGCAATGGTAGCATTGTATAGACCAGGCCCAATGGCGAATATTCCCGAATTTATCAGAAGAAAACACAACCCAACTCTTATAAAGTATCCTGACCCTCGTCTTAGAGAAATCTTGAAGGAATCTTATGGGGTAATCACATTTCAAGACGACGTTTTGTTAACTGCAATAGCGGTCGCGGGTTATTCATGGCTTGAAGCCGACAAGCTAAGAAAAGCAATTGGCAAAAAGATACCATCGGAAATGAAAAAACAGCATGATAATTTTATTGATGGATGTGTTAAAAACGGCATGGCGAGAAAAAATGCAGAGTCCTTCTGGATATTGTTTGAGCCTTTTGCTGGATATGGATTCAACAAAGCCCACGCGGCAGGATACGCAACAATTGCTTTTCGGACAGCCTACCTTAAAGCTCATTATCCAGTGGAATTTATGACAGCGCTTCTTACAGCAGAATCCCGCGGCACAACTGGACCTGTTAAGAATGAGAAAATAGCACAAGCTGTTTCTGAGTGCAAAAGACTAAAGGTTACGGTTCTTCCACCTAGTATCAATAAATCTCAAAGCGATTTTACAATAGAAAATACAGGTATACGATTTGGACTTTCTGCTATTAAAAACGTTGGAACCGCGGCAATAAAAAGTATTCTTGATGGCCGATCAAAAGGAGAATTTAAAAGTCTTTCTGATTTTTGTTCGAGAGTTGACCTGGGACCTGTAAACAAAAAGACATTAGAAAGTCTTATCAAGGCAGGCGCAATGGATTGCTTTG
>JBBTXK010000094.1:0-20973 GCA_038062315.1 Patescibacteria group bacterium | reverse complement strand
CGTCGGCGGGATGTGTCCGCTGTTGCCCCCGCCTTTATTATTTTACCCCTTCCCGTTCATGTGGAGTCGGTCGCATCGGCGACCTTGTGCTGGCTCGATTGGCTCTCCCCGATTTTCTTTTAAACGAAAAATAATTTCTCTCGGGGCTCGCTTTGGTCGGGCTGTCTATCCAAAGTTTTTCTAACACAATATTCTTCTGACGTCAGCCCTCCTTTTAGAAAGAGTTCATCATGGGCGGGGGCGAGCGGACCGCCACCAGAACCAGACTTGGCCAAATTCGCCCATTTTGGCCATCCCCTTTCAAGACGTGCTACAATGAATTTATGGCCGACGAACCAACCCAACAACCGCCAACTCAACCAACCGAACCACCGGAAGAAAAACCAGCCGAGGAAAATCCTCAGCCAACTCCTGCCGAAGAACAAAAACCTACAGAAGAAGCTCCAACAACTCCTCCGGAAATTCCAACCGAAACTCCACCTGAAATCCCTCAACCACAACCGGAACCACCAACAGAAACTCAGCTGTCAACTCCACAAGAACCAGAGCCCATTGAATAGCCGAAACTAGAAGAACCAAAACCCGAAGAGGCAAAACCAATTGAAGAAGAAAAAAAAGAAGAAGTGAAACCTCCGGAGGAAAAACCAATCGAAGAACCTCCCCAACCTCCTTTACCCGCCGAAGCTTCAGCGAAGGTGGGCGAACCGGAAATTAAATTAGTTGATGTTGAAGAAAAAATTCAGGAAAGATTAAAGCTCGAACAAGACGAAAGAAGAAAATTAGCCAATGAAGCAAGAGCTAAGAAGAAAAATGATAATCTCGATAGACTTTTACAATTTACAAAAGAGAAAAAGATTATTACAAACGATGACGTTCGAGATTTACTTCATGTTTCGCAAAGTACGGCAACAAATTATTTATCAGAGTTAACCAAACGCGGATCAATCAAACGGGAGGGAAAACGGGGCGGGGCAAAATATTCGGCATAAACCCATTGTATTAGCGTTGTACAATGCTACAATGGTAGAAGATTACAATAGCAAAGCATGAAATCTAACTTGGAAAAAGATAAAAAATTATTAACTGCAGCTCTTCGAAAATTAAAATCCTCGAAAGATTTATCAGCTTTTCTTGACGATCTCTTAACCGAAGAAGAAATTCTAGATTTAGCCCAAAGAATTAAAATTGCAGAATTAATTCTTGATGGGAAAACCTATGATGAGATTTCAGAAAAGGTAAATACTAGCACTGCTACTGTTTCAAAGATTGGGCAAATAATTAAATATGGTAAGGGAGGATTGGAAAAAGTTTTAGGAAATAAAATGAAGGGGGGTGGTAAGAAATGAGTATGGAGGTAACTACTGCTCATATTATTTCCGGTTTAATTGGTGGACTTATCAGAGGATTAGTAGGAATAATTAAAAATCAAGCTGTTACTCCTGAAAAATTTACTTTCCAATGGAAATACTTTACAGCAACTATGTTTGTTTCTGCTGTAGTAGGAATTATGTCTGGAATTATCGCAAACAATGACTGGAGAATATCTTTGTTAGCAGGATATGCCGGAACAGATTTTCTAGAAGGATTGTACAGATTAAAGTTTGCACAATTTTTCAAAGTGGGGTAAGAGAATAGAGCTATAGGATTTCCTTATTTGCAAATTCAAAGGAAATGTGGTAAAAACTGAATGCAAAATGAGCGCTATAGAAAACGGCACCATAAGACAACTGCCTTATAGAATAGGTAAAATTTTTGAAAGTTGTTATCAGTCACCATCATATGTTTTTGTATCTACAGATAGCTGTCCGAAAATGGTTGTTGATAGATTGGCTTACCTGCTCGATTTCAAAGGGCTTTCTTGGCTAAGACCATTACAGACTTCGACATCTCGAGAATTATTACTTGGACAATTAGACAAAGAGGGTTATTCTCTACCAGATATTATCTTTAAAAAATCTAGATTTACAAACTTTTCTTCCGACCCCGTATCTTTTCAACCAGGAAGCGTAGCAAACGAAATAAGGTCAAATCTTTTATTAAATGCTGTTTTGCAAAGACAAATCAAATCGGGCGAATTATCCCCTCCTGATGGTTTTAATTCCTTATCAGTTCATGCAGAACAACCGTTAGGAATATTTGTTGATAAACAAAATAAGTCTAAATACTCAATTTTTATCTTTGAGCATGGGCTTGATCTTGGAGAAATTTTGCAATATACTGATCCTCCAATGGAGGGAGCAGTAAACTATAATCCACAAGATTGGAAAATATTTTGTGGAATCAAAGATGTTTTGGATGGAATTGCTCAAGCAGCAGCACAAGAAGGACTAGCTATGCGAGATTATGACGTTCATCAAGTACTATATAGAGCGGATGAAAATACTGGTGAATATTTAGCGAACCAAGAATTTAAGAGGTAATTTATTTTATGAAGAGCGTGCATTTCTTAAATGGTCAACTTGTCAATGAAGATGATCTGCTTATATCTCCACGTGATTTGGGCTATTCGCGTGGCTACGCTGTTTTTGAGTTTATGATGACTTCAAAGGGACGTCCGTTTATGTTAGAAAAACATATAGATAGGCTTTATCGATCTTGTCAGGAAATATCACTGAATTTGCCTTGGCCAAGAGAGCTAATTTCTGATTGGGTGGTACGAACCCTTGAAGCGAATAAGTCTGTCAAGGGCGAAAAGGTTATGCGTATCACTATTTCTGGTGGACCCTCACTGACACTCTCTCCAGCGAAAATACCTACAATAGTTATTATGGTTGATCCGCGTATTCCGTGCCCCCCTGAAGATTATATTAACGGAGTTCATGTTTTACTTTCCGAGTTTCAAAGGTACGAGCCACAAGCCAAGACCAATAATTACATAGAGGCGATTCGTCAATTCAGTTCCATCCCTAATGGCATAGATGAGGTTATCTATCATTCCGAGGGCATGGTGCGCGAAGGAACGAAGTGTAATGTATTTGCAGTAATAAATGGTTCTCTTCTGACTCCAAAAACAGGGATTCTGGAGGGGGTTACGCGAGATATCATCATTAATGAATTACAACTTTCTGTTCGGGCTGAGGCTAGGGACTTTTCTGTACAGGAGCTACTCGGTGCATCGGAAGTGTTTACTACTGCTACCAGTAAGGAGATAATGCCCGTGACCAAGTTGAATAACCTTCCCGTGGGGGACGGGTTAGTTGGTCCCATTACCAAAGAGGTTATGAGTAAGTTTCGCAGTTTCTTCGAGTCAGATCTTTGGTAAGTAAATCTGCCGCAGCTAGCTCCACAAAGATAATGACCCATCTTTCAGTGACATGAAGGTAGTAAGACCTAATCGCGGTTTATCTGACTTGATCTCTCCTATTTGATGGAAGTTGCGTGTTTTGAAAACTACCAAATCACCTTCCAATGGCCTTATTGAGGTGCGTGGCGTATCTCCTAGAAAGTCTTCTGTAAATCCGTATGTTCCCTTTTGTCCAATATCATTGTTGTGCGACTCATCTTCTGGTTGCCATGGGCGATTGTAGACAGTTAATTCTCCGCCTTCTGTTGGCATCTGGAGATATAAAACAAGACCGTATTGTTCTTCTGAATCGGATACGCTCCAGCCCGGAAGTTGATCCGGGGCATAGTCAAAGTGCAGTGTACTTTTTGCTCCCATTGCTCTAATGAGACCTGCGAAATATCGTGCATTTTGCATGTCTGGCTCAGTTGCTATGGATGCGCTGTATCCATTTGATGAAAAGAATTTAATTATTTTATCTATTGGATCCGAAGCACCCTTAAATATTTCATCTCGAGACTTCGCCGCTTCTGGAGTTAGGTCAAAGTATCTTTGCTTTCTGCCAGCTTCATAACCAAATCCTGTAGCGTTTATGCCAATTCTGCCTTGTTGGAATTCTTTGTTTTCGTACCACGCTATTTCTTGTTTGCTCATGTTCTCAATGACGATATCCAAGTCTCGTCTATCTAAGAATTGAGCGATTTGAATAGCTGCAATTTCGTTTGATGCGAGTGCATGGAGGAGGTCGCATGCCTCGGCTGAGTTATCTGGAGTCAGATGTTTAACTCCCCATTGCTTCTCTCTGTGGCTCATAATCTCTTGATTCTCTATGCGGTTCATATTCTCTCCATTGCTCCTAATTTGCAATTTAAGTAATGCTATTATACCATAACAAAGTAAGCTGTCAATACATTTTTTCAGGTACCCACTCTTATAGTTGAGTATATGATTGGTATCTGATATAAAGATAACAATATGAAAACTGTAAATTTACTGCTAATTGGAGTTGGGCCTCATGCGAGGCGGATCTATGTCCCTGCCTTTTTTAGGTTGGCTGCAGATTATGCTATACGTTTGATTGCAGCTGTAGATTTGAAGCGACAAATGGATACTGTGGATTCGTACCTTAAAGATCAGAAGTATGATTTGGAGATGTTATATCTCGACTCTTTTGATGCGGCTACTGGCATTCCTGATCACGCTAGGGCAAAACTAGATACTCTTGTTAATAAATTTAATATACAGGGAGTTGTGATTTCTACAGAACCTACAGCTCATAAGGTATATGCCGAATGGGCTCTTCGCAAAAGGTTGCATATTCTTATGGACAAACCTATTACAGCTAGGAAGGCGATTAGTGTTGATCGCTCTCAAGCTATGGGTTTAATTGATGATTATAATGAACTTCTAGATCTATATAGGTTAAATCAAGCAGATAAACCAACCATTTTTTCTATAAATGTCCAGCGAAGATACGAGCATGGTTTTGATAAAGTTAAAGAATTGATTTCAGAGACAGCAAAAAAATTTAACATGCCTATTACATCTATGCAAATTATGCATGCTGATGGTTCTTGGAGATTACCGCAAGAGGTCCTAACGCAAGAATCTCATGGTCTTAAGGATGGTTTTGGAAAAGTAGCACATAGTGGGTATCATATGTTCGATACGGCGTGGCAAATGTATCAGTCTGGTCTAGTTGATGATAAGCAACCTGATCAATTTGAGATTTTTTCATCCCCCCTGAATCCGAGAGGGCTTGGTCTTTACCTAACTGAAAAAGACTATATTAAATATTTTGGATCTGACTACGAGCGGACTGGCCTTTCCTCGAAACAATACCTAGAAAAAATTTCTGACTATGGCGAGATAGATTCATTTAACATTATTCGGCTGCTTAAGGGTGGTGAGAATATTTGCAATATCTCTGTGAATTTGCTTCACAGTAGTTTTTCAAGGCGTTCATGGGCTGCGCCAAATGTGGATCTTTATAAAGGCAACGGTAGGGTAAAGCATCAGCAATTTATCATTCAACAAGGTCCTTTCCAATGTATTCAGATTCATAACTATCAATCTAAACATCAGCATGATGTCGATAATTCCGATGAGTTCGAGGTTGGCGGTAACAATCATTTTGATATATACGTATTTCGCAATGTGGGTTTGTTTGGCGAAGGCAAAGCCTTCTTTAAGATATCTGCTCGTGACCTAGAACAGCAGGCTGACCTTACTGGGCTTACTAATGAGAATGCCAAAGATCGTATTATACGTGAGTTTATTGAGTTTATTCTTGGACGGATCAATATAAATGATGTGAAATCAAATATTGATACTCATGCTGTTTCAGTTAAGTTAATGAGCGGCGTGTGTCGGTCTAGCACCAATATACGCTCTAATAAAAATCCTTTAATTCGTATGTCGATATGATAGGTTCAATTTATTTAATCGGTGGTGGAGAAATTAGAGACGGTGAGACACATCAGATTGATGAGGATTTAAAGTCTCTTGCATCTAAAGGATCTACCTTCGCTTTTTTTGGCTTTGCGGCACAAGATAGTGTTGCATATTCTGATGCCATTACATCTGTTTTTGGCGATAAATTTAAGGTTTTGGTCCCTACGGAGAAAAAGGGTCGTGAGTATGCGATCAATGCAATCAAGTCTTCATCGGTGATATATTTAGGTGGTGGTGATACTGATCAGTTAATGCGATTATTTTCTGAATGGGATCTTGTCGAGCATTTAATTGCGGCTTTTGAGCGAGGTGTTCATATTGCTGGGATGAGTGCTGGTGCCCTGGCTTTATCTTCGTGGTATATACATGAAGATAACGATGTGTTTGAGATGAGAAAAGGTTGGGGGATTGCTGCAGTTGGCACACTAGTACATGCAAACCAAGACTCTTTCGGAAAGGCCAAATCTTTATGGGCGGATCTCCATAGAGACAACGAGTGTTCTTTTGTGGCAATTGGTGAGAGTGCCGCTTGGCGTATTAGCACATCGGGAGAGCAAAAAATAGGCAGTGGTGATATTTGGATAATGGACTGTTAATATTGATTAACAAATTAGCTTAGTGTATTGACGTATACGCAGTTACATTTAAACATACATACTTTACACATACTACGTATGTATAGTATACTATTCGTAAAGTAAAAAGCTGCAGCTACTGGAAGGGCAATAATGAAAAGTATCCCAAATAATATGCCTATTACGATTATAAGGGTGTACGTCAAGACTTTACGGAGTCAATGCCACTGCAAATTTACAAGGATTTCAATGTGTAATGATTGAAAATATTAATAACATATTTAGAACTGTTCAGGCTGAAACGCAGTGCCCATTTGCTAAATCAGCCATTATCACATTTGCACGTCCGATTGCAGCTGAATTTTCTATACCCGAAGCCGCACAGCAACTTTATGAAGATATTGCCGCGTATGTACAAGAAGGTATTGTAACAATGCCAGATGGCCTCGCAGTCGCTCTGCCGAATACTGTTATTGGAGATGATTTCAAATCCTTAACGTCAGGCTTTAATTCTCTTTACCACGCGCTAAAAATAAATGATGGATTTAGCGAAAAAGCTATAGCTACCGAGAACATTGAAGATCCAGGCTGGCAACTAACGATAGCCGGACAACGTTTATTTACGATTGTTTTTAGCTCGTTATATCCTGCTGATAATCCTCGTCATATTCATGAAGCCAACACGACATTTGTATTTTTTCAACCAGTACAAAGTTTTAGCACTCGAATACCATCCGATAAGGACAGCGCAGAATTCAAGAGACTGAAAGAGAGCATTCGGTCTCGTTTTACTGAAGCGGGACGGGCGTACGATGGAGCCATCAATGACGACCCACGTGAAGCCGCAAAATATTTGTCACCTCAGCATTTAGGCATGAAAGCTGTTGAGTGGTGGAAAAGCGATCGGCCAGTAGTATAGTTTCATGCATCGTATATAACGATCCGGTTGACACCCAACTAAAATACAAAGTGGGCACTATGAAAATCACCACAAAAAAAATCAATGGCAGGAATGATAAATATCTTTCATGGTTTGTTTTCACTCAGTGAAGCGTAGTTTATAATTTTTTTACAAAATTAGTTAATTATGATATAATGGGTGATAATTTTACAAAACCTGCCACCATCTAAGGAATCACTGTAATGGAATCTATAAAACCTTCATCTCAGGAATATCATCAAGATCAAGAAGTTGCTGTAGTAGAATCTATAAAATCTTCATTTCTGGAATTTCATCAAGATAAGGGATTTACGACGCACGACTCTTTCCCATTAGTCATTGACGATCCCACAGTTTTGTTTACAAATGCGACAATCACTCCGTTCAAATCGATGTTCTCCGGTGATAAGATGGGCTTTTCCAATTTTGCCCTTATACAAAAATGTCTTCGTTTAGGTGGAACTGGCGGCACTGTTGATACTGCTCGTGTAGACATAAATTATACATCATTGTTCGACATGCTTGGAAGCGGTCTTTTCAATGTGAGTCATGATGAGGCACTGAAATATTTTGTTGATATGTTGGGTGCACTGGGACTAAACAAGAAGAATCTAATATTCTCTACAATTGAAGATCATCCCCTAGAATTGTCCTTAAAGTCTGCCTCTCTAGACGCAAATCAGGTTCGTATCATTGAAGACCATAAAGTATTGAAGCATGAGTGGAGCTTTGGAGAAGGGGACCTGCACGGGCGTGGAGTTATCGCATGGTTCGCTTCAGAGGGTTATGATCAGAATCCAGACTTGTCTGATTGTCTGCAGATTGGTAGGATTGTGGACATTGATGGAATTTCCAAAGGTACATCAGTAATTCCTTTTGAACACACTGCATTTGATGTGGGCCTGGGTCTGGGTAGGGTTGAACTTGCACTAACAGGTGAAAATAAATTTTCATTGATGCCATGGAGAAAGCTATCGGAGCAGTTCAAGGATTCATTTGGTCATATCTCTGATATGGATGCTCATTACATGGCGAACCTTTGTCGTGTGACAGATGAATTGACCTCAGAAGGGTTGATGCCCGGAAACAAGAGGCACTCGTACGTACTTAGAAAAATTATTCGCTCCCTGATTGAAGAAGTTTGGTTGCAGTCGGAAGGTTTTGTGAATGTCGAAAATGTTTTACAATTTTTCATTGAAGGATCTATGTCTAAATCCAGAGTTGCGGCAGCTATATCGGGCGAGGAAAGTTTATTGCGTCAAATATTTTCTGAGGTGGAATCTAGGCGTAAAAAGCATCCCGAAATGACGGTCAGTGATCTGTATTCAACATTTGGAATAAGGCCCAACCTCCTCAGTTTAATGTAGAGGATGATTAAGTTTTATTTTTGCCTAGTTATAGCCTCAAGGCTTTTTGAGTTATGTGATTGGGAGTTTCCATAAGTTGCATAAACTCCCTGAAATTGACTATTAGAATTAAAAGTATAAAATCTAATTTGTGAATAGTAAGATTTCCCCTTATCGCCTACGTCTACGTATATGGTAATAATTATTCGTTTATGGTGTATAATTAACAGATGGAAGTATTAAAACAACAACAGCTACAACTCGAGAATACTGATTGGGATTTTGTAAAGGCACGTACTATAGGTCAAGGAATTGTCTACCTATCTATCAATGGCGACAGATATCTAAGAACTGGGCCTAACAATAGTATCCGCGATGAAGTAGAGTTTGCAAAAACTCTACATGATATGGGATTTCCTACTCCAGAAGTATTAAGTAATGGAAAAATTGATGCTGATACATACTATTTTACCGAATCCTCTCTAGGCACTAGAACTTTTGGCGATTTATTTAGGGAAGAATACGCGGCCACCGGCGTCATAGAAGAGACTTCCTTTGATAAATACTGCCGTATTGCAAGTCTATTTTTAGTTGCCCAGTTAAAATCAGCTCCTTCAATTAGAGAACAAGGTAATTTGCGTGACGGGATTAACTTAGATAATGTTATCGAGGAAAACCCTGACCTTGGCAAAGAAGATCTCGAGGAAGCATTCGCTATGGCAGAGGCAAGCGTCGTCAATCTACCACAAGTTTTAACGCACGGTGATTTAGGACCATTTAATATGTTGCCAGGTGGAGTCATAGATTTTGAGCATAAGTTTATCGCTCCTGTGGGATACGATGTAATCACTAGCCCTTTCACTGGCCGATTCTGGAACTTCACAGCACCTGATGGCACTAGTCAGTTAGCTTATGATTTCAGTGAAAAACAGATAAGAAAATATTTAGATACAATTGATGCTACGGCCAGCGATCTTGGGTTAGAGGATCTATCAAGTTTTACAGATGATATGGTATTGCTTAAGGCCATATGGGAAACTTCTTTTGAGAAACAAATAGCTAAGAAACTGGGCAATAATTATAGATGGCAAAATAAGAGAGAAACTTTAAGATATTGCATAAACCAATATGTAGCCAGTTTACCAATTGACACAACTACATTTGGTAAACACTTAGGCTATTGAGCTACGTCTTGTTAAGTATAAGTATGGCAATTCGTCCTTGCTAAATTCAAAGTTCGGGGCTTAATTAGCATTTCGTGTTGATATTTTAGTCCTCTTTTGTTTTCTTCTAGGATAGTTTTTCCTGGTTGTAGAAATAGACAAACCATTTAAGGAAATACTCCCATCTTTCTCTTTTTAGTCCTCTGTGAGCAAGCCATCTTTTACCAAGATGTCCGAATTGCGCTTCTATCTCATTTGTTGTTTTTGGCATCAGAGGATAGTCAAGGAATTTAAAACTTTTATATCAATACCACATTCTTCTTTGATCTCTCTTTTTAATGCCTGTTCAGGAATTTCTCCAAAATCAGATCCTCCGCCTGGCAATTCCCAAAGCCCTGGTTTAAAGTTTTCAGTATCTGCTCTTTTTACAAAAAGTGCTCCTTTTTTATTATTGAATAATAAGGCTCCGGTAGATACTTGTTGATATTGATTCATGAATAAATTATGTCAAAAGTCTTGAGCTTCAAAATTATTTTCTTAACTTATAATGATTAGCTATTGTTTTTGCAGTCTCTTGTGGGAGAATATCTGTTGTGTCAATTAGTAAGTGTTCTTTGATGGAAAATTTTTTATACATTTCGGGGTACTCTTTGTAAAACTCTTCCCAGTCTTGTTTGTTGGAAATCTTGTGGTAATTTTTTCTTGAGTCATGTTCTACACGATCTTTAAGGACAGACTCGGATGCTATGAGTTGAATTATAAAACATTTTCCTCCACTTGCTTCAACTGCTTGCAAGACCTTAGTGTAAAAATATAAATTCTGATTAACTATGACTCCTGTCATAATTAAATTAATATTTGCTTTTATTGCTTCATCAACTATCTTTAATCTAAATTCTTTTTCAAGTTTTTTACGTGATGGATGATCAAACCCAAAAATATTGGTTAATACATTGAGTACCATATGATTATCAAAAATAGTATAGCCAATAAGACTTGCAAGCTCTTTGGCAATAGTAAGTTTTCCTACAGCAGGAGGACCATACAGAAGAACAAGATTCATTGGGTAATTATATCAGAAGTAAAAACCTATTATTCATAGTATTAACTAGCAGGTTTTTTAATTTTATATACTGTATGACCTCTTCTTTTTCTTATATATTTTATGTCTATATGATATTCACTACTAATACGTGGAATAAGACGGTTTAAGCTACTTACTACGACAAACCAATACTCTCCATTCGGATTAAGATGTTGGTAGGGTACCAAGATAAATTCTTGTAGAATAGCTTCATCTCCAATTTTGGCAGGAATATTAGAAACTACTAAATCAAATGTTTTGCCCTTTACTGTTTCAACTCCCAAACTGCCCAAAGCATTTGCATTAGTAATATTATTTTTTACAATATTATATTTCGTATAACGCACAGCAAGAAGATCACGATCAACAAGAATAACTTCTGCTTGCGGATTATTTTTTGCTAATATTATTCCCAATGGTCCATACCCGCAACCAATGTCTAAAATGCTTTTGGGATTATTTGGAGTAATCGCACGAATTAATATATCAGTACCATGATCGAGATCAAAAGTCGAAAATAATGTATTAGCTATAGCAAAGGTAAACTTTTGTCCTGCAAAAGGATAAGTTATTTCCTTCTTAAAATATATGTCCATACTTTGATTATACCAGAATTGAGGCTAAAAATTGTGTTCCTAAGGGTAGAGATATTTATAATTTATTGGATTTAGCTATTACTATTACTTCTCCGTCGCGAAGTGTTTTGAATTGCATTCTTTTTTGGATATAATATTTAACAACTTTTTCTACTAGATGAGACTCTTGATGGTTTGAGCGGTAGTGGGGAACAATGAAAAAATCAATAATACCTACACCGTTCCAAGTAACTTTTGATTTATATTTTGCAGGAATTCTATGCGGATTATCTACTAATTCAAGTCCATAAAGAGTGGGCGATATTACACATGCTCCTGCGCTATATCCCGCATATACAAAATCCGGATCCTTAATTTTTTTCCTAAGTAATTTGTCAAAACCGCTTTGTTCCATTGCTCGTCTTAGAATAAAAGTATTTCCTCCCCTTACCCACACAAGACCATAGGTATTTAATTTATTATTTAAATCTTTTGATTCATTAAAATAATTACGTAAATCTAGTTCTTCAGGGATTAAACCTAGCTTAGTTAAATCATCTATCTCCTGCTTAACATTTTTATCTCTCTCTGATTTTTCCAAAAAATCCATTGCATTAGCAATAACTGCTGCTTTTTTATTCGCAGAAAATAATTCTATTAATTTCTTTGGATCATTGCCAATTCGGTAAGACGATAAATATAATTTCATAAATAATAAGCTAGCCTGATTTAACAATTTTCTTTTTTATTTTCAAGTATCCTGGAATATCCACCCCGGGATTTCCTAAAATTATCATTTTTTAATTTCATGAGATGATTATATCAAAAGTCAAAAGTGAAATAACCACAATCTGTCGTGATATAGAAAATCTCAGTTGAAATCTTACTTAGAACTGCTATATTAAAATCGTACTTAATTTTGGAAAAATTTTTGCGTTTTTTACCCTGCTGGGACGAGCCGAGAGTTTTTGGAGCTGAGGCCGAAGGCCGAGCAATATAAAATAGTAGGAGCGAATGAAAAGAGCGACTACCTTTTTAATAAGAAAGAGGTTCGAATTTTTTCGTAAGCGTGCACTGATGGGGATTTTTCAGAAATCCTTAAAGATTGGTTCTGGGTATCCCCAAGAAGTTGGAGTGTTGCAAAGCCCAGATTATAAGTTGGGAAAAGCTGCTGGTAAAAAGAAGAAAAAACGCAAAAATTGAAGAACAGGAACTGCCATGAAATATATAGCATATTGCAGAAAATCAACAGACGAAAAAAATAAACAAGTTCTTTCTATTGATCAACAAGTAGCAGAACTAAAAGAATTTGTAATGAGAGAGCATTTAGACGTAATTGGTTTTGTAACAGAGGCAAAGACAGCTAAGATTCCGGGCAGAGAAAAATTCGCGCAAGTTCTAAAAAGAATAGAAAAAGGTGAAGCTCAAGGCATTGTTTCCTGGCATCCGGATAGACTTGCTCGTAACTCCATAGATGGCGGAAAAGTTATTTATCTTTTAGATACTGGAAAACTTCTAGATCTCAAATTCC
This sequence comes from Patescibacteria group bacterium, assembly GCA_038062315.1. GTDB lineage: Bacteria > Patescibacteriota > Microgenomatia > Levybacterales > UBA12049 > JACOXT01. The sequence goes on along the minus strand of JBBTXK010000094.1, from coordinate 8,022 downwards.
CCTCTTTCTGGTTTGAATCTACTCCTCAGGGAAAATTTATGTTATCAATTGCATTCGGCCAATCCAAGTATTACGTTGACAATCTTTCAGAAAATGTTAAAAGAGGAATGAGACACAAACTACGTCTTGGTGTATGGCCATTAAAAGCACCTTTAGGATACATAAATGATTCGAACACAAAAACAATTCAAATAGATTCAGAAAGGTCAAAAGTTATTAAGAAAGCTTTTCAATTGTTTTCCGAAAGTAAAAAATCTTTTACGGAAATCTCCAATTACTTACATAAGTTTGGAATAAATAAATCTGATGGAAAGCCTCTGAAGATTAATCAAATAACTAAAATGTTAAAAGATAAGTTTTATATCGGAATACTTAAATACGACGGAGAATATTATCAGGCCTCTCACAAAAAATTTATCTCAAAAGAATTATTCGATAAAGTACAAAAACAAATTAAATTTACAGAAAGATCAAAGCACAACAACAGACACAATTTATCTTTCTTGGGACTGATGAAATGCGGTGAATGTAAAGCAAGTATTACAGGAGAAAAGAAGTTAAAATTCTACAAAGAAACTCAAAGAAAGGCCGAATATACTTATTACAGATGTACTAAAAAAATGGGAAACTGTTTACAAAAACCAATTACTGAACCGGAACTGGAATTGCAAATAAAAAAAGCTGTTAAGGATGTAGCTTTGCCAAAAAGTTGGGCTAGTGATTGGTATCAGTGGCTAGATAGAGACGAAAGAAAAGAATTAATTTTATCGCAAGATAATATTACAAAATTAAAAATTGAAATAGAAACTTTAGACAAAAAATTAAACTTTCTCTTAGATAGTTTTCTTGACCAAGTCATTGATTCCGAGATTTACAAGAAAAAGAAGAATGAATTATTTGAAGAAAAGTTAAAAATAACAGAGGAAATTGAGAAAATAAAACAAACCGGCTCCAGTTGGCTCGAACCTATGAGGGAATTCGTAGATGGGGCTCTGCAGTGCGGAAAAATCGCGCGCGCAAAAAATACAAAAGAAGAATTGGCATTCTTCGCAAAAACTGTCGGCTCGAACTTCTTTTTACTCAATCGGCAGCTTTTCCCAACTTATAATCTGGGCTTTGCAACACTCCAACTTCTTGGGGATACCCAGAACCAATCTTTAAGGATTTCTGAAAAATCCCCATCAGTGCGCCTGGCGGGAATCGAACCTGCAACCTACTCTTTAGAAGAGAGTTGCTCTATCCATTGAGCTACAGGCGCTTAAAACTTTGTAAAATTTTCTGCTTTTAAAATTTTTTTCTTCTGCCCATTCTTAGCTTCGATCGTCCTCAAGCTTAGCGATCCTCGTCCTTTTCCTAGGTATGAGCAACTAACGTAATAACATCTATCTGTAACCTTATCGTAAACAGCTATATAATCCAAGTCTTCTTGTTTATATCTATAGTAGCTGCGTCCATCATGAGTTTCGCATCTAACTTTTACAACGCCATTCGTAGATTCAACATATTTACATTGGATTCTCAATAGCTTCCCATTTCTTGAAACTATTAAGTCGTATCGCCAGTCCTCACCTAAAGGTAGAGCTACTTTATAGCCTCGTTTTAATGCATCAGCCATAACCATAGCTTGCCCTAGGTCACCCTTAATCTTAGTTATCGCTGGCATATAAATCTATTCTAGTTTTTCAAAGACCTGGTGTCAATAACTGTTCCCCTCTATCCGTTGAGCTACGAGGGCCATATGGGACGGAAACTTCGTTTCCTTCCCAACGCCTTCCTAAATTGTATTCGCAAAGGGATACTCCCCATCCAACCCTTTGCGATTATCGTAACCTGCTTTCCATATTTTACATCAAAATACAGGAAAAAGGAAATAATTGAAGAGGTTAAGCGGCGAGTCGTTGCATAATGTCTTTTTTAAGGGCGATCATTGCAACCACAGAACGATGAATTTGTTCTGGTGAGATTCTTTCTTTGCTAATCTGATCATACATTAAGGCTGTATTATTCTCTCCCCATTCAGGTTTATATAATATATTTAGTCCGCTTCTTCTGGAAAGTTCATCATCAGTAGAAGCATACCATTGATTAGTCCAGTCAATTGATAAGGGGACATCTTTTAGTAAATTAGACATTACCTTGGGAGAATCTCCGCGATAGTCTACTATCATTGTAAATCTAGAGATTTTGTCTAACCTTGTAGAGGGAAAAAGAGGATAAGTCTTATCACTTTTTCGAGGGATCAGGCAATTATGATTTTCATTATCTTGCCAATTAGCTTCGGGTATGAATCCCTTTACATATTCGGGCGTGTCATTTTTTGTGCTACTTCCTTGTGGGAATCGTTCTGTTTCGTAACATTCAAGGAAACTTTGAGAGCTTGGGTCTTGTAAATATAAATGGATTATTGTGTTTACTCCTTCTGGGGTATCTTCTCCACGAACAGAGCTTTTGCGAAGGAGGTCTTTATCAATAATTTCTGCAGGCACTCGTTTTTGGACTACAGAAGATAAACGATCTCTATAGTGTGGATTGTGCGTGAGGTCGTAAGCAAAACCAACAGATGTAAAATCGGGCGGTAGCGATCCAAAAAGCAATTCTTTATTCGATCGAAGCATCGTAGGCATAGTTAGATTTAAAGAGAACGGCCAGACTCCTTCGGGTTGGACATGCATAAATAATTGGAACGGCTGGTCGTGAAGAAGCATATCAACTCCAACAATATAAGTTGATTTGACCAACACTGCTTCGGTTGAATCACTAATTAATTTAAGTATTGAAGGGCTTATATCAATCTTTGGACTGGGTATAGTTAATTGACACGTATACACTTCAAGTCGTGAGTAATCAGCTTTTTCTTTAAATTTACTTATTGGGGGAATATTTACAATTGTAGACTCAGGTAAGTCGGTGAATTCTAGTCCAAGCCCTTTTAGGTCTTTAAAGAGTTTATTCGCGTTATCTTCAGCAGATTTTTGATTTATTTTTTTGTCTGCATCTAATATTTTTGATCCAATCCATTCTGCTAGTTCTATTTCTTTACTCATGACTGTTATGTTAGCATAAAGACTTATAGAATAAAAGAAAATATTCTTATTTACTTCTTGCCGATATTATTGTTGAAAAACTTTCTTCCTTTGAGTCTTTCCGGCAGAAATGACTGACCGAACTTTGGGCCGACATGATTTTTACTCCATGTATAACCTTTTGCATAGCCTAAGTTTTTCATAAGTTTTGTAGGTGCATTTCGAAGATGTAAAGGGATCGGTTCATTTGGAAATTCATAAACAGCATTTTTTGCTTCTCCTAATGCATTAGCAACAGCCCGAGATTTTTTGGCAGTTGATAGATAAAGACATATATGAGCCAGGATAAGTTGTGCTTCTGGCATGCCGATTTTGTGGACTGCTTCAAAACCAGCGTTTGCTTGTATTAACGCTCCCCTATCTGCCAAGCCTATATCTTCTGAGGCAAGTATTATCATACGTCTTGCGATAAATTTAGGATCTTCACCATTTTCAAGCATTCTTGCCAAATAATACAAAGCAGCATCAGGATCACTTCCTCGCACAGATTTTATGAATGCACTAATAATATTGTAATGCTCGTCTGCTTTTTTGTCATAAAGCCCTGCGCTTCTTGTCTGGAAAACATCCTTAATTGTTTCATTGCTAAGTATTGCTTCATTGTTATAAGTTGTTACGGCGATCTCTAGTGCGTTTAACATAATTCTTGCGTCGCCTCCTGAAAGTCTCACGAGAAGTTCTTTGGCATCTTTCCCGATTTTCTTGTTGTACTTTCCTAATCCTTTTTCCTTGTCCTTTAATGCTCTGTCAATAATTGTTTCTAGATTTTCATAGGATAAACTTTTTAGAACAAAAACTCGGCACCTTGAAAGTAAAGGACTTATTACTTCAAAAGACGGATTTTCTGTAGTTGCGCCAATAAGTGTTATTAGTCCGCTTTCAACATGCGGTAAAAGACTATCTTGTTGAGCTTTATTCCATCTATGGATTTCGTCAATAAATAGAATAGTACGTCGGGGATGAGCATTGTTAGATTGCTTCATTGTTAGATTGTTACTTCTTGTATTCACAATTACCTTGCGTAAATCCTCTTTTCCGGAAGATACTCCAGAAATCGCATGAAAATCTGCTCCAGCTTCTTTGGCAATAATATAGGCAAGTGTTGTTTTTCCAGACCCAGGAGGTCCCCAGAAAATCATTGAAGAAAAGGCTTTTTGCCCAATCATTCTTTGGAGAATTTTTCCTTTTCCAACCAAGTGTTCCTGCCCAACGAATTCTTCTAAATTTGCAGGTCGTAATCGAAAAGCAAGATTCATGAGGGCATTATACCATCTCTTGGGGTGAAATGATTTACTTTTTTTCTCTTTCTTGTCTTACTCTTTCAAGACGAGTCAGGAGTTTTTTGCGAAGCCTTAGATTTAATGGCGTAACTTCCAAAAGCTCATCTTCTTCTAGAAAATCCAAATACTGCTCAAGGCTCATTTTAAGAGGCGGAGTCAGAGCAATTGCAATATCGCTGGTTGAAGATCTCATGTTGGTTAGTTTTTTTCCTTTTGCCACATTTATTTCTATATCGTCACTTCTGGAATTGAGCCCTATAATCATACCTGTATAAACAGGAGTTCCGGGATCTATGAAAGTTATTCCCCTTCCCTGAGCATTTTCCAAACCAAAGGTCAAGGCAACGCCTCCCTCTGATGCAATAAGCACCCCATTTCTGATTTTTGGAAGAGGGGGAGTTATAGGCTCGTATTTGTCAAACATTGTATTAATTACTGCTGTTCCTTTTGTATTGGTTAACAAAACATTTCTTATTCCAAGAAGGGCTTTAGATGGAATTTTGTATTCAAATCTGGTGTTTCCTTTCCCATCTGTTGTCATATTGGTCATTGTTCCTTTTCTTTCTCCAAGCTCACGAGTTATAATTCCCTGAAATTCATCTGGCATATCAATTATGAGATCCTCAACTGGCTCCATTTCTACTCCATTTATGACCTTAGTAATTACTTCCGGTCTCTCAACCTGGAATTCATACCCTTCACGTCTTAGAGTTTCTATAAGAATAGATAAATGCAATTCTCCCCTACCGGATATAACAAATTTGTCATCTCTAACCTCAAGTCGTAGGCTAATATTTGTTTCGAGCTCTTTATAGAGCCTCTCGTATACTTGTCTTGAATTGGAGAATTTGCCTTCTTTTCCTGCAAAAGGAGAAGTGTTGGCAAAAAGTGCGATTTTTATTGTCGGATCTTCAATCTGTATTCTTGGAAGCGCACTTGGATCGGAAGGATCTGCAATCGTATCTCCGATTGAGGCTTTTTCAACACCCGTTAACTCAACTATCTCTCCAGCCATAACATTGTCAATTTCATCTTTATGCAGTCCGCGGTTGATATAAATATTCTCAATTTTTGCCGGAATTTTTTCTTTTTCTGATTTAACCAAGACAACTTGTTGTCCTTTTTCCAAAGTCCCTCTTCTTATTTTTCCAATCACGTGCTTTCCTTTGTGAGAATCATAAGAAAGGGCAGTTACGAGCATCTGGAAAGTTCCTTCTTCAACGCGAGGTGCCGGAACATAATTTATAATCTCTTGCATTATGGGGTCTAAAGAGGAGCTTTCTGCTACTTCCTCAAGAGTTTTTGCTGCTTTTCCTTTCCTACCAATAGCATAGAGAACAGGAAAATTTAGCTGGATAGTGTCGGTTGCCAGCTCCAAAAATAAATCATTTGTTTTTTCAAAAGAGGATTTTATGTCTGCCAATTTCTTATCAACTTTATTAATCACGACTATTACCTTAAGACCCATTTCAAGAGCTTTCTTGAGAACAAATTTAGTCTGAGGCATAGGTCCTTCAAGGGCATCTATAATAAGGAGTGCTCCATCTGCCATATTTAGAGTTCTCTCTACCTCTCCTGAGAAATCAGCATGTCCCGGAGTGTCAATGATATTGATTTTATAGTCTTTGTAGTTGATAGCGGTATTTTTGGCAAGAATCGTAATTCCGCGTTCGCGTTCCAGAGGATTTGAGTCAAGAATTGTTGTTTGCTGCATTTCAGCTTCATTATCCCTAAAGGTATTTGACTGTTTGAGCATAAAATCTATAAGTGTAGTTTTCCCATGGTCAACATGGGCAATAACCGCGATATTTCTAATTTTTTGAGATTGTAGGTTGTCTGACATATTTAAAAACAGCCAGAAATAACTATTCCGGCTTTGTCTATATTATAACATAAATTGTAGTTTACTTTTTTATTTCACTTTGATAGTCTTAAGATATGGTAAAAAGTCTAGTATCCCATAATGGATTTATAATGCGGGTCTTTCTGGCATTTGTGTTTATTTGGTTTGGAATCTCTGAAATAAATAATCCAGATAACTTTAGCGGTTACATTCCTTCCTCTTTCTCCAATTTGGGTTTGGATGAAAATTTACTTGTACAAATTCATGGAGGAGTTCTTGTTCTTCTATCTTTCTGTCTTATTTTCAAATTTTACCTTTCTGTCACAGGCTTATTAGCAGTTCTTATAATGATTCAAATAATTTTTGGACTAATGCTAGTAAATAATTTTCAGATTGACGATATTATAGCAAGAGACATTGGGATTTTGGGACTGGCAATAGGGGTCTGGCTTAATGCATTAAGAAATTAATAATATGAGTGAAAAAGACCCACTTTGACCATCTTTGTCCTCTTGTATTTTCGTATATTTTTTCCATATGATTAGAGCATGGGAAAACCGTGCCTGCCAGCAGACAGAATTATTCTTCATATTGATTTTGATTCGTTTTTCGCAAGCGTTGAACAGCAGTTTCGTCCGGAGTTTCGAAACAAACCCCTTGGGGTCACAGCTGCAAATGGAAGAACTTGCATTATTGCATCAAGTAGAGAAGCAAAAAAACTTGGGATAAAAACAGGAGCAAGAACCTACGAAGCTATTAAGATTTGTCCTAAATTAAAGCTAGTTAAGGCTGACTTTGTTAAATACCTTGAAGTCTCAAAGAAATTTTTAAATATTTGCAAAGACTATTCCCCATTTGTTGAACTTTTCTCAATTGATGAGTTATTTATTGATATTACAAAAACTCTGCATTTGTTCGAAGGCACATACGGTATAATTTCTGCGATTAAAAATCGAATAAGACGCGAAATAGGAGAATATATTACAGTCTCAATTGGAATTTCTTATAACAAGTTGTTGGCAAAATTAGCATCTGGGCTTAAAAAACCAGATGGAGTGTTTGAAATTGATAGAAATAACGTTGACAAGGTTTATGAGAAAGCAGAGCTTACAGATGTTTGTGGCATTGGAGATAGGATAAAGATAAGACTTAACAAGATAGGAATATATAGTCTTCTTGAACTAAGAAGTGCATCAACTCATATCTTGCAGAAAGAATTCGGCAACGTTTATTCCAACATTCTTAAGAATATTGGAATGGCAAAAGACGACAACCCTGTTGTACCATATACAAATCCTGTAGGAGTTAAGTCGGTCGGCAGAAATTATTGTCTGCCTAAAAACGAATACCATAAGCGCGTTGTCTTACAAAACCTTTTCGAACTCTGTGAGGAGGTCGGAATAAAATTAAGGCGTCTTGGCAAAAAAGCACGGACAGTTGGAGTATCGCTTAGGGGCAATATGAGTCTTGGAGGACGGCAGACTTACTCAATGTATATGGATACAGGGAGAGAAATTTTCCGCGCGTGCGTTGATATTCTTCGAGATGCCCCGCTCTTCACCCTCACCCCCGCCCTCTCCCCCCTGTGGGAGAGGGTTAGGGTGAGGGAGAATTTTGTGCGGCAGATTAGCGTCTGGGTTTCGAATTTAGAGAATAAAGAAAATATCCAGCCATCTCTTTTTGATTCGGGGAAACAGAATTCTTTACAAAAAACTATTGATGAAATCAACGAGCGTTTTGGCGATCATACAATCAGGAATGCATTTCTTCTTTACGCAGACAAACTAACCACAGTCCCCAACGGCTACATGGCAGA
>JBBTXK010000093.1:0-6526 GCA_038062315.1 Patescibacteria group bacterium | reverse complement strand
TAGGTTAAGACGCGATCATGGGAAGCTGATTTTTCTTGATATTAGGGATAGATCTGGGTTGATACAAGTAGTTGTTAACCCAAAAGCTTCAGAAAGAGCCCATAAAGTTGCGCAAGAATTAAAACCAGAATTCGTTGTTGAAATTTTAGGAAAAGTCAATAAAAGGCCGCAAGGCACGATTAACAAAGATTTGCCAACAGGGACAGTAGAGTTGGAGGCAATAGAAATTACAATACTCTCGGAAGCAGAAGCTTTGCCTTTTGATATGGGAACGGACGCTTTAAATCTCGAACTCCCAACCCTTCTTGATCATAGAGGCCTAACACTTCGTCATCCCAAAATTCAGGCTATTTTTAAAGTTCAGGAAACAGTTATAGACGCATTTAGAAAAGTTTGTAAAGAAAAGGGGTTTTCCGAATTTCAGTCTCCGGTAATTATTCCTCAGGGAGCAGAGGGGGGTTCGGATGTGTTTGAAGTTCAATATTTTAATCATAAGGCATATCTTTCTCAAAGTCCGCAATTTTACAAACAGATTATGGTTGGTGTATTTGAGCGGGTTTTTACTGTAAATAAAACATTGAGAGCAGAGCCTTCTGTTACGACAAGACATTTGACTGAGGTCACAACTCTTGATGCGGAATTTGGCTTTATTAATAATTGGTTAGAGGTGATGGATATGGCGGAAGATGTGATTAAATCTATGATCAATAAAGTTAGCGCTGAAAATTCAGACATTCTTAGATCGTACAAGGCAGATCCTATCAAGATTCCAGCGAAAATTCCAAGAATTAAATTGCGAGAAGCTCAGGAAATTATTTTTAAACGTACTGGCCGCGACAATCGGCAGGAGGAAGACTTGCAACCTGAAGACGAAAAAGAAATTTGCAAGTGGTCTTTGGAAGAAAAGGCATCGGATTTGATATTTGTTACTCATTACCCTGTTTCAAAAAGACCTTTTTATACTTTTGAAGATCCCAAGGATCGCGGCTATACATTGAGTTTTGATTTGATTGGAAAAGGAATAGAGATTATGACTGGGGGCCAAAGAATAAACGATTACAAAAAATTAGTTGAAAACGCCAAAAAAAGAAAAATCGATCTTAAAAAAAGCGAAATTTATCTTCAGGCATTTAGATATGGTATGCCACCTGAGGGGGGATTCTCGTTTGGTTCGGAAAGAATAGTAATGAAAATACTAAACTTGTCAAATATTCGGGAGGCGAGTCTTTTCCCCCGGGATATGGAGCGCGTAGATGAAAGGCTTTCATTACTTGATAAAGAAGATAAAGAATCTCACTAATTCTCTTAAAAAAAAGAAAATTTTTTTCTTATATTTTTTTCTGTTTTTCTCTCTTTCATTTGTGGTTACAACTTCCGTTTTTGATATTTTTTTAAGAAAATATATTTACGAAAAGAGACTAAACGAGTTCCCAATTGATTTTTCTTTGGACCTTTACCCTGTTTTGAAATCCAAAGTCGGGGAGAATCTAACCGCCAAAGCAGCAGTTGTGATGGACAGTGAATCAAAAGTTGTCTTGTTTTCAAAAAATCCCAATCTTTTATTTTCTATGGCATCAACTACTAAGATAATGACAGCCATTATTGCGCTTGAATATTATAAGATGGATGATATTTTGACAATTCAAAGAGAAATGTTGAAGGAGTAAATGTGGGATTTAAGAAGGGACAAAAATTATTTTTCCAAGACGTTTTATACGCAATGCTTCTTCCGTCGGGAAATGATGCCGCATTGGCTTTGGCCGAAAACTATAAGGGAGGAGAAAGAGAATTTATTGGAAGAATGAACGAAAAGGCCAGGGAGCTCCATCTTGACAATACTAATTTTGCAGACGCAATTGGACTAAAGGACAGTCAAGATTATACAACTCCCTTAGATTTGGCAAAATTGTCCTCTTTTGCTTTGAAAAATGAAACGTTCGCTAAGATCGTTTCTACAAAGACTAAGGAAATATCAGATAGGGAGGGAAATAAATATTTACTCAATAATCTAAATAAGCTACTGGGGATCAATGGAGTAAATGGGATAAAGACTGGTTATACCAACGAAGCAGGACAAGTTTTGGTTACTTCAAAAGTTGAAATGGACAGTAACGATAAAGAACATACAATTATTATTGTAATTATGGGAAGCCTTGATAGATTTTCAGATACAGAGAAATTGTTATATTTGGTATCCAATAATGTTAATTACTTATCCATTCATCCGTAACTCCCGAAACATAAGCAATAAATCCGTCGCCCTGGAAAACAAAAACCGGCATCAGAAAGTCTCCTCTTTCTTCTCCCATATAATATCCAAGAGAAACATTTTTTATGGGTATATTGTTGCTTTCAGGCTTAATTGCAATATATGATTCTCCTTGTTTTAATTCGATAAAAGCCTCATCGGCAGTTTTTATTGCATAGGTAGATGATTCATCGGAATTTTTTTTGTAAGAATAATGGCCCTCTACTACTTTCAGTCTATTTTCTGGTTTTCCAACAAGCAAGTTAATACTTGATTTCGAGATCTTTTCGTAATAAATGGGGAGATTTTCGATGTCTTTTTGAAAAAAATCCACCCTAACGATATTTGTATTTGAGATGCTTGTAGCGGGGGAAAGCGCATTCTCCTTAATTGAATAATAAATTGTTTTAGTTTTTCCTTTATCTATATTAGGAAAGAAAGATAAATTATCAAGAAACAATTGGGCATCATTTATAGCCGTTTTCAATTCATCTGAGTCACTAAAGGTTTGCATATTAGTGGCAGTAAGATATGGGGTGAGAAAAGTAAAATCCAAGGAAAAGATATTCATTGTTATTGTTTGGGGAGGATTTTGTTCTGCCCATTGATAGTAATCTTTAGAAACTAGAGTTGGTTCTTTGGTAAAACCGGCTTGGAGAACCCTATCTTTTGCCCTCTGAAATGCTAAGAGATCTGTTTTAACAGGAATTATTTTATATACTTTTACAATTTTTTGAAAGCTTGGAAGAAGACCAGTAATTGTATCAAGAGAGTATGTGGGAGGAGGATCCTCCAAATTATTTGGGAACGGAATTGCCGGAAGTTTGCCAAAAGAGTTCTGTGGAAGGAGAGACGGATCAGGCAAGATAATGTTTTTGATGGTTATTACTATTCGTATTAATATAAAAACAACAAATAATACTGCGAGCGCAATTAGGCCTTTTTTGATAAGCTTCTTTACTTCTGCTTTTGTTTTATTCAAGTTCGGCAATACCATGTATTGAGTATAAAAGAAAGTTGAGGTACAATGCAAGGGAGGTACCATGCGGTACCTCCTGCAGGGAGATGCCGAATGGTATCTCCCAAGAATACTTATGGTCAGAGTCCGTATTGCGCCCAGCCCAACAGGCATTCCTCATATTGGAAATACTCGTACTGCGCTTTTTAATTTTCTATTTGCTAGACGCAATAATGGTGAGTTCCTCTTGCGTATTGAAGATACGGATCGGGCGCGTTTCGTTCCAGAGTCAGAAAAAGCAATTTATGAAATCTTGGAATGGTTAGGACTCAAATGGGATGGAAAGGTGATTAAGCAGTCACAACGACTAGAAATTTACAAGGACCACGCCGAGCAATTGTTGAAGAAGGGCTCAGCATACAAAAAGGAAGGAGCGATTCATTTTGAAATGCCAAGGACTGGTGAAACGTCTTGGGATGATTTAATTGGAAACAAGCACATTTCATTTAAGAACGAAACTCAAGAGGATTTTGTTATTATAAAGTCAGACGGATTTCCAACGTATAACTTTGCGAACGTTGTTGACGATCATTTAATGGAGATTAGTCATGTGATTCGTGGAGAAGAGTTCATCTCTTCAACTCCGAAACATATTCAATTGTATAAGGCGTTTGGCTGGAGCCCTCCTGACTTTGCCCATTTGCAGATTGTATTAGGTCCTGATAGAGCCCAACTTTCAACAATGCACGGTGCAAAGTCTATTCTTGACTTTAGAAAAGAAGGATTTTTGAAAGAGGCGCTATTGAACTATATGGCATTACTTGGATGGAGATTTGCAGGGCAAATGGAGAATGAAGAAAGAACTCCATATGTTTTTCCAGAAAGAGAAATTATGTCGCTAGATTTTATGATTCTTTTTTTTGAACTTAAAGACGTAAATACTACAAGTCCTATTTTTGATATCAAAAAATTAGAATGGATGAATGGCATGTACATTCGTAAATCTCAAATCTCAAATCTCAAATCTCAAATCTGGGAATACTTGGATAAAAAATACCCAGTTGAAACTATAGGAAAGACAGCCCCTTTGATTAAAGATAGGATAAAAAAATTATCTGAATACTTATTGCTTTGTGATTTTTTCTTTAAGGAGCCCGAGAAATATGAAATTGACCTTTCTGGAAAAAAAGAAATGTTTAGAAATATTGAGATTGCTTTGGAGAATCTAACAGAATGGGACGAAATAGGAATTGGGGAACATATGCAAAAAGTGGCGAAAGATATAGGGGTTAAAAATCGTGAGTTTTTTATGCTGCTTCGGGTTGCAGTAACTGGTAAGAAAATTTCTCCTCCCCTTAATGAGTCAATGGAAATTTTGGGGAAAGAAAAAGTCATAAAAAGAATAAAGAAAGTCCAGAATTTATGATTAATTTTGCAAGATCAGTATCTTTTTTGTTAAGCCCGCTATTTGTTTTGCTTCCCATACCATATATTTTGGTTTCAAGATTCACAGATAATCATATTTACGCCATAAAGTGGATGATTTTTTCTTATATTTTTATATTGGCTATTGCGGTTTTTATCGGAGTTGGCGTACTTTTGGGAATTTTTTCAAATTTTGATGTTTCAAAAAGAGAACAAAGACCTCTTTTATTTACTTTTACTGCGCTTATCATTTTTTCTTATCTCGTGTCCCTTCTTATTTTTGACGGACCGAAAATTCTTTTTATGGCGGTTTTTGCACTTATTTTGGGACTAATAATTATAGCCATTGTTAATCAATGGGTTAAGGCAAGTATACACGTTGCGATCTTGACTTCCAGCGTGCTCTTGATGATAATTCTTTATAAGGGATATTATTTTTTATTTTTGCTTTTGATTCCTTTGCTTTCCTGGGCTAGGGTTAAAATGAGAGAGCATACGATTCTAGAAACTGTCGTCGGAAGTATATTTGGAGTTTTGCTTACGGTAATCGTGTATGTTGCGAGTAGGTATTTTCTTATTGGAATGATTTATAATTGAAATATGTTTTACAATCAGTCTCTTTTAAAGTCCTTTAAGTACGCGTTTGAAGGTGTTGTTTTTGCATTTAAGCTCAATCGAAATATAAGGATTCATTTTTTGGTGGCCCTTATTGTTATTTTGGTAAGTTTGTATCTTAAGGTGTCTCCTTTTGAAATGAGTATTTTGGGGATTATGATTATTTTGGTTATTTCCTCAGAAATGATAAATACCGCGATAGAAGAAATGGTTGATCTTATTGTCAGCGAACATAGAAAAGAGGCAAAGATTGCCAAAGATGTAGCGGCAGGAATGGTTTTGGTAACATCCATAGGATCAGTAGTTGTTGGTATTCTTATTTTTGCTCCTCACATATTAAGATTATTTTCCATAGAGTGAGAGAGACGGTGCTCCCTGCGAGACTTTATGCAGGCAAAAAGTGCTTCTGGACTACGATTCGAATGTAGATAAACAGTCCCCGCCAAATTTATTCTTTATTACCAGTGCTGCCGAGTAGGGATTCGAACCCCAATAGCGACCTCCAGAGGGTCGTGTCCTACCATTAGACGACTCGGCAATTTAACTTAATTCTACCAAATAAGCCTTCTCGCTACAAACCTAATTTTGATATACTTCTTTTATGATTAACGTGTAAAGCTCGACCTGCGAGGTTTTACATTATTGCTGGGAGTTTGCTATTTGTAATTTATCTTCTATTTTTCTTATTCTCTTCTCATGCATGTTATAACCTGTATGCATAAGGGCTGAAAGAACTTCGATGGTTTCTTCCTGGCTTTTTACAATTGCCTTTTCCAGTCTTTTCTCTGTTTGATTCAACTGGCCACCTAGTTGATTCACTCGGTTATTTGCCAATTCGACTTTTAGTTCAACCGTATTTAACTGTTTTTTTACACCGGCCATGTCTTTCTTTACGCCATTCAGGTCTTGTTTGACTCCTGTTAGGTCTTGTTTGAGTGGTTGCAATTTATTATCTATCAAATTCCCAATCTGGTTTAACAATTTATTATCGTTCATTTTTTTATATTACACTTCCCAATAAACATTTTCAAGGAGGAGAATTCGTGCTCCCACTTGACATGTGGGAAGCCAATCCGATTCTACCAAATAAGCCTTCTCGCTACAAACCTAATTTTACTTTTGATATAATTGAAAAGAATTTGTATATGCAATAGAAGAATTAAAACCTATTTATGATATAAGCCAGCCCGAAAAACTATGGGTAATAAAGTAAAAATACAGAGTATCAATAAAAATGACAAGGAAAAAATGCAAGAGCTTTTTGAGGTATACAAGAAAAC
>JBBTXK010000092.1:0-12545 GCA_038062315.1 Patescibacteria group bacterium | reverse complement strand
GAGAAACCCACACCCACAAAAGAAAGCAGGCCAATTGGCACACAAGAACCTCAAGTAGAAGAAAGCAAATGGACAGGACGAGAGTGGGCTCCGAACGAGACTGTGTCCATTAAGGAGTGGTGGGATGATATGGTCGCAAAAGGATATATAAGTATAGATTCTATTGCCCAGCAATATGCTGGAGAAAAAATAAACAATTTTCTGAAAATAGCTGATTTAGTGCCAAATCCCGTTAAATATTACGGTCATGGTTTTATAAACAATTGCAGGACTGAACTAGATAAGTTAGTTAGGCAAGGGCAAGGGCATATTAAAATAGCATCAAATGCTTTCGCACAAATCCCAGGAGCTGATGAGTGTCAGATCTTCACTAAGGACAAATGACTTCACTGAATGTTTGTAATCCTCAATTGCTAGAAAATAAATAAGACAGTTTATTTTTTTGCATAACCCCCTTTCAGTTTGATACAACTATCTTGTATGACAATGCAAACCATTATTAAAAATCTTGGTGATTGAATAATAATCCTCAATTTGTTATTATAACGTCATTATGAAAAGAATGACTAATCTATCCCAGTTTTCTCTTCCAATCTCAATCATTAAAGAGGGAAGATATTATATTGCTTATTCTCCAGCGCTTGATCTATCTACTTCGGGTAGGACATTTGAAGAGGTAAAAAGGCGCTTTGGTGAGCTAGTCGAGATTTTTTTTGAAGAACTATTAGAAAAAGGTACCTTAGATAAAGTACTGAACGAATTGGGATGGCAAAAAGTTGATAAAGAATGGTATCCACCAGTGGTCGTAGCAAACGAAACTGAAAGTTTTAAGATTCCCCTTTCAGCTTAAAATGCCAAAACTTACACCTATCCCTAGAAGAAAGTTTGAGGAATTTTTAAAGTTTGTTGGCTGCACGCTTAAAAGAACAAAAGGAGATCATCTTATTTATGATAGACCAGGATTAGATCGTCCGGTTGTAATTACGGCTGATAGGGAAGTGCCAGTCTTTATTGTCCGTAACAATTTGCGAGTTCTTAAGATTTCTACCGATGAGTTCTTTCAAATACTCAAGGAGCTTTAATTTTTTTTGCATAACCCCATTGAGTTTGGTACAATTAGCGCATATGAATACAGCGGCGATATATGTCAAGACCCAACCAGAAGTAAAAACAAAATGAGATTCCTCGACTCTCCGCCAGATGGCGGACCGCTCGGAATGACAATGAGTAGGTTTTTCTCAGATATATGATCAATGATTTGGAAAATAAAAAGATATTAATAGTTGGCAAGGGAATAGAAGGAACTGCTGCTTATAAGTATTTACGAAAACATTTGCCAGATGCTGTTATTGATATTCTTGATCAGAAAGACGGAGATAATTATTTGGATAAACAAAAAAAATATGACATCGCGATAAAATCTCCTGGGGTTAAGCCAGAGCTTATAAAAATTCCTTATACGACTTCGACTAATATATTTTTGGGGAATGCCAAAGGAAAAGCAATAGGAGTAACCGGGACAAAAGGAAAAAGTACCACCTCAACTTTGATCTACAAAATGCTCAAAGAAGGAGGAAAAGATGCTTATCTAGGCGGCAATATCGGACAGGCACCTTTGGACTTTTTGGATAAATTAAATGATCAGTCTTGGACTGTCCTTGAAATGTCAAGTTTTCAATTGCGGGACTTAAAAATTAGTCCTTATATTGCAGTATTTCTTATGATAGGAGAAGAGCATTTGGATTATCACAAAACATTTGCAACATACATAGATGCGAAAAGAAATATTTTGCGTTTTCAGACCCCAACAGATTTTGCAATTATAAATCGAGATTATCTTACAAGTCATGAATCAGATATTCATACGAAAGGAAAAATGTTTCAAGTAAGCAGAGAAAGGAAGTGTGAAAACGGATGTTTTGTAGAAGATAATGCTGTATGGATAAGCATTGATGGCAAGAAAGAAAAAATCATAGATGTTGATAGGATAAAGCTAATAGGACGCCATAATTTAGAAAATGTCTGTGCGGCGGTAGTAGCGGCGACTCTTGCCGGAGCTTCAAAAGACAGTATTAGGAAAGTACTTTCCGAATTTTCCGGCTTGGAACATAGACTTGAGTTTGTCAAAGATATAAATGGAATAAGATTTTATAATGACTCTTTGGCCACAATTCCAAGAGCAACAATAGAGGCGATGGAAACACTTCCTGAAACAGAGACTCTTATCGCAGGAGGTTATGATAGGGGTATTGATTTTAAGCCACTCGCTGAGCATTTAAGGAATGGGCAAATAAAAACATTGATATTATTTCCGGGAACTGGGAAAAGAATTTGGGAGGAAATCTGTAAAGTTGTCCCAGAAAAGAGTCGTCCGGAGAAGTTTGATGTTGAAACAATGGAGAAAGCAGTTAGAATTGCGTATTCTAAGACAAGCGTCGGAAAAATATGCTTATTATCTCCAGCTTCTGCTAGTTTTGGAATATTTAAGGACTACAAGGATCGGGGAGAGCAGTTCAAGAGAGAAGTTGCTTCGTTAATGTCATCCTGAACTCGTTTCAGGATCTAAATCCCTAGGGAACGAGATGCTGAATCAGGCAGAGCCTGATCAGCATGACAACAAAGAATATGTTTAAGTTTAAGATTATTGCTAAAGATAAAAAGTCAGGAGCGCGGGCGGGGAGAATTACGACAGCGCATGGTATTATAGATACTCCTTCCTTTGTTGCTGTTGGGACAAGAGCTACTGTTAAGGGACTAACTCCAAATGAGCTTAAGGAAGCAGGCGTTCAGGTTTTGTTCGGCAATACTTATCATCTGCACCTTCGGCCTGGAGAAGATATGATAAAGGATTTTGGAGGATTGGGGAAGTTTATGGCATGGGATGGTCCCACGATGACTGACAGCGGAGGATTTCAGGTGTTCTCGTTAGGGCAAGCCTCCTTGTCATCCCGAACTAGTTTCGGGATCTCAATAGGTGGTGAGAAGATTCTGAATCAAGTTCAGAATGACACTTCCAGGGATCAGCATGGCAGTAATGAGCAGGTACGCCTTGTTAAAATTACAGATGATAGAGTCGTTTTTCGTTCTCATATTGATGGATCACTGCACGAATTTACGCCTGAGGAGTCTATAAGAATTCAGAAAAAATTAGGAGCTGATATTATTTTGGCATTCGATGAGTGCGCGGCTCACCCCTCGACACATAAGTATACAAAAGAGGCAATGGAGAGGACACATAGGTGGGCAGAGAGGTGTTTAGAATATCATAAGAAAAGCCCGCCTACGTCAAGACTTCGGCGAGGCAAGCAAGCGATTTATGGAATTATTCAAGGCGGAATTTATAAAGATCTTCGGGAAGAATCAGCAAAGTTTATTTCATCTTTGCCTTTTGATGGAATAGCAATAGGCGGAGTATCGGTTGGGGAAAGTAAAAGGCAAATGAGAGACGCATTGGATTGGGTAATGCCTTTCTTACCAGAAGAAAAACCTCGGCATCTTTTGGGAATAGGAGAAATTGATGATATTTTCGATTCCATAGAAAAAGGCGTTGATACTTTTGATTGTGTTATTCCAACAAGAATGGGTCGGTATGGATTTGTTTTTGTCGACCCTCCTGAAGGAAATAGGAAAAATAAATTTATGACGGATATCAAAAAGACCGTCTATTCTGAAGACAAAAAGCCATTGTCCAAAGAATGTAAATGTTATGTTTGCCAAAACTTTACAAGAGGCTATGTTCATCATTTATTCCGTGTTCAGGAACTGTTGGCCTATCGTTTGGCAAGTTATCACAATTTATATTTTATAAATAATTTATTCAGGCAAATAAGAGATGCCATTTTGGAGGGGAGATTTGAGAAGATGGAAAAAGAGTGGATTTAAAATTTCAATCTTTTGACTGATAGTATCTTATCCGCTAAAATCCTTTCTTGCTATGAAAGAAATACAGCCCAAAAGAACAATAGGTAAATTATACTCTGGTCTAGGAGTTGCGGGTGCAATATTGGTACTTAATGCCGCTTGCGGTACACAAGAAGCTTTACCTTCACCTTTGCCTGTGAGAGAATCTTTGCCTCCTGTAGACCAAGCTCGGGTTTTGGAGAGTGCTTTTCGCTTGGATGGCTCTGGATTTATATTTATTCCCGATAACAATTTTCCAAAGGATAATTTTGCGGTTGAAGTTTTGCTAAAACCAGACCCTCCTTCAGAAATGTTAAGCCAAATTACCGAAAGAGGAGAGGTTTTACCTGAAGATCTTTATACTATTTTATCTCAGCATAATGGCACAGGTGAAGATTTTACTTTGACGATGTATACAAGGAAAGATCCAGATAATAGGATAACTTATTCCTATATTGTGCGCTTGACAGACGCCAATAATCCTGTAGACACTTTATCAAACAATTGTCCAATTATAGCGGGATATGGCGTAGAAAAAACAGTAGCTCTTGAGGATTTTACAAAACCAAAAAAAGTTAGCCTTAAAGTTAAAAAAGGAAAACCAGAAGTTTTTGAGGATGGAAAAAAGGTGAGGATGAAATTGGGTCATGAATATACAACACCAGATGGCTATTCTACTTTTGAGCAAGGGAAATATCTAAATAACGGCGAGTATTTAGCTAATACTTTAGCTGTGTCTTCTTGCAATACAATAGGAATTGGTTTGGGTATTGGAGGAGCAGTGTTTCCTGATGGCACTATGGCAGGACATTTTAATGGAATAGTATATCGAGCCACAGCTCGCAATCTTGCAGTAGCTGGCGTAGAACAAGTTGTAGCAGCATGGGATTTTACCACTGGTTCGTTAGAAGACATAAGTAGCAATGGCCACACTGCCGCGATAGTTGGAAAAGCTAGTTTGATAGAAAAATAAGCTCCGTTTTAATTTGACTGTTGACGTAAGCTATTTAAGAGTCTATAATCCAAAGTCACATGAGCACAACAGCTACAGCAACTGTTAAAAAGACAGCAAGGACAAGAAAAACAACCTCGGCTGTGGAGCCGATTGTTCCAGATACAGCTTCACCCATGCAAAAAGCAAAGCCTCTAGAAAATATATTCGTTACCCTTATTGCAACAATTACATCAGCTCGGGAGGAGTATGAAATGCTTCAAAAACAAATAAAGCAAACACAAGAGGTTTGGAAAGAAGACCAAAGGCTTCACGTGATTAAAATGCAAGAGAGAGATAGGGAGGAAGACTTGATGCGTAAGAGAGAGAAAGAAACCTATGAATATAATATAAATCTTGCGCGGAAAAAGGATGAAGACGAATTTTTAGAAAGAAAAGCAAAATGGGAAAGGGATTTGCAGTTTCGAAAAGATGAGATAGAAAAAGAAAAGCAGGAATTGGGAGACTTGCGAAAGCAAGTCGCGGGATTTGAAATACAGTTGGCAAAAGCAGCTAAGGAAGCAACCGATAATTTGAAAAAAGACCTAAGCGAGTCATTTGCAACAGAAAAGCAGATGAACGAACAAAAACAGAAGGCAGAAAGGGAACTATTGGCTTTTAAAATTACAAATCTTACTCAGGAAAACTTAAAACAAGCAAATGAAATCGTAATGCTTAAGCAATCCTTAGAACAAGCGATGGTACAGCTTAAAGACGTTGCGGTGAAAGTTATTGAATCTTCAAATGTTTCGACAAAGACACAGGTTCTTACTAATGGATAGGGAAGCATTTCCTCAAGTCAGCAAACAGCATTTGACAAGGTGTGATATAATGGTTGTTGACAATTTAGATAAACCACAATCAGTTTATTACATTCAGTTTACATGAACGTAATTTACATGACTGTGGTAAAAGCGATGATGTGATATGGTTGGGATCACGGAGCTGGGTTTAGAAAACCCCGGAGGCGAAACCGTAAAAGTCAGCACTCTTTGTTTTCTTAATATGAAAAAGAAGAGGTTGAATGAGGATCCCGCCTTCTCCGTCAGCTGACGGATTCGGTGAGGTAAAACAAGGTGGCACCGTTCTTCTTTGAAGAACCCTTGTAAGTTTCTTAGTTTATTGGCTAGGAAATTTGCAAGGGTTTTTTTGTGGAGGAATTATGAAAGAAAGATCAGAGCGATTAAAAAGACTATATTCGATCGAAGGATTAAAACCAGTTGAAAAGCCAATAGTTTTAGCAGAAATTGTTAGTGGTCATCCTATTGTTGCGGTTACATCTGCGATGCATGGGGATGAAGAAACTGGTGTTTATATTGTTGACGTCCTTAGGCGTAGTATAAAACCAGAAAAAGGAACAGTACGACTCATTGTTGCAAATCCGCCTGCGCTTTTTCGAGGCGTGAGGTTTATTGCGGAGGATTTAAATAGAGCTTTTCCTGGAGAGGTAGGAAGGCAAGGCGAGGCAGGTTTAGCCCCTCAAATTCTTGAATTAGTTGAGGATTCTGATTTTACTATCGATCTTCACACCACGAGTTCACCTACTGAAAGCTTTGTGATTTTGGGGAAGAAGGATAAGCCACGGTTAGAATTAGGAGAAAAAACAGGACTTCAGAAAATAGTGCTTATAGAGGCAAAAAAAGATTGCGCAATGGTAGATTTTGTTAAATGTGGAATAGGCATAGAGCTTGGATTACATAATAGTAAGTACGCTTATGAGCAAGGAATGCAGGCGGTACAGAGAGTATTAAAATCTTTAGGGATTGTTGAAGGACAAGAGAGTCGAGAAAAAGTAGACCACAAATATTATCAAGTTTTTGGATCGGTACCAAAACCTTCTTTCCCGATACACATTGCAGATTCAATCCGAAATTTTTCGTTGATTGCAAGAGGAGATATTATTGCACAAATTGATGGAGACAGAAAACCAGTTATTGCCGAGGAAAGTTTCTACCCTCTTTTCGTTGGTGAAAAAGCATACAAAGATATTTGTTTAAAGACAAAAAGAATTTCTCGAGAGGAAATGTTAGGAGATAGAATATGATACGACCAGAGACATTTACAGGATCAAAAATAGATAAAATTACTGCAATCGAGTTGGTATCACGAGCTCGGAGCCAAGAGGTGCGTGAAGCATTGGCACGAGAAAATTATAATCCTGAGCAAATCGTTGCAGAGAATAAAGAGATTTTAAATAGGCTTTCAGAAACTCCGTTCCGAGTTATTGGTCAAAAGTTATCAAAAGGAGAGCATTTTACGTTTGAAGAAGCGTTTTTGGGAATGACATATGTTGTATCAGCTACCAACCGCGGTATTTTTGAACAGCTACAGCCACAACTGACAAGAGCTCATAGTCTTATAAAAGTTAATCAGGAAGAATTGAGACCGCCAGCACAAGCTTTTTTAACATCTATGGCACAAAGAGAAGCCCACGACAGTCTTACTGCAGAAGAGGTTGCGGGTATGGTTGCGGCAGGAATGATGGACATTAACTTACGTCTTGGTTTTAACCCTTATGTTCTTGAAACTGCCGGGATGGGAGGAGATAAAGGATTTGCTGTTAACGGAGAGAAAAAGAAAGTGATCAATGCGTCAACGCTTTCAGCAATTGTATTATCTTCGATGGATGTTCCAGTTGTGAAACATGGCTCTTACGCAAATACATCTGCGGTTGGCTCAACAGAAGCTATAGAAGCCTTAGGCGTTAATATTTACCAGTCATCTTTTGAAGAAATCGAAAAGTTATTTAAGGAGACCAATTTCTATTTTAGTGATGCACATATTGCAAAAACAATTCACGATCTTTCTCATAGTCCATTTATGAGACATGAGACAATAAATCATATAATCGGGCCAATGACACCGCCGATTGACAGAAAGACAAGGCTTAATAAAGTAATTGGAGTAAACGAGGGTGTATATCCAAGCCTTATTGCCAAAGCCTATGAAATTCTTCATCAAAAAGGGCACCAAGAGGTAGGAAATGTAGTTGTTGTTAGTGGTTTAAGCAATGATATGTCAGAGGACATAGACATTAATAAGAGAGATCAAATAAAGCCATACATGATGCTTGATGAGGTATCGCCATATAAAACATTATTAAGCATTGTCCAGAATGGTAAGTATGTTGGTAACTTTTTGGTAAAACCTGAGGACTTTGGTGTATCTATTGATGCAGAAAAGATTCAAGTAGTAAACACACAGCAAGAACTACTAATGGCAAATGGCCAAGCCCTTAACGGACTAAGCGAGGCAAATAGCAACTATTTAGCAATGAATGCAGCCGTTGGTTTGTTTGCCGCTGAGTATCTTGACAGAGAAGATGCGATTTTGGGAAATTCTTTAAATGGTAAATATTTACGTGAGTGTTTTACACGATGTAGAGAGGCAATCGTTTCTGGTCAAGCTGCAGCGCATCTGGAAAAAACTGTTGCTGTTAGCAATAGAACAGAAAGAAAAACTGAGAATGCAGAGAAGTCAATTTTTGATGACGTTGATGTTGTCATTTTCGATATTGATAAAACGTTAGTTAAACCTAGAGACGAGGGTTTTTACGCTCAATATGTCCAGGCAGTAAATAGAGCAGTTGCTTCTTATTTGGATGTTTCTTTAGAAAGAGCAACAGAAATAGCTAATTTTTATAGACAACATTTTGGCGGAGGAGAACGGGCGCTGTTTGACGGAAATCTGTCAACCTATTTTCCAGAGCTCACGGGACAAGAGCCAAATTACAGTATCCTTTATGAGGAGATGTGTAAAATAGATCCAACTAATCAGTTTGATTCTCATTCTGAGGTTAGAGAGTCGATTCAAAGGCTTAGATCAACTGGCAAAAAGGTAGTAGCTTTAACAGATTCTCCTGAAGATCTTTCTAAGAGAGTGTTAAAAGAAGCTGGATTAGATCCAGATACAGATTTTGATTTATATCTTGCCTATAGACCAAATCAAGGTCCTCATAAACTGATGAGGTCGAAAGAAGTATTCAGAGAGGTTGCTGAGTACTTTGGTATTGCACCAGAGAAAGTTCTGTCAATTGGTGACAGTTATGCTACAGATATTCAACCAGCAGAAGCATTAGGAATGAAAACTTGTTTCGTAAGTGAAAAAAAAGTGGATGAATATAATGGATTGCAAGTAAGCGGTATTAGAGATATCCTAAAAGATATATGATGCATAAAATAATAATTGATACCGATCCTGGCCATGATGATGCTTTGGCGCTTATGCTTTTGATTAAATCAGGAAGGGTTAATGTTGAGGCAATTACTACAGTTGCTGGCAATTCAACAATTCAAAACGTAACGCGAAACGGAGGATATATTCTCGATCTTTTAGAAAGACGAGATATACCACTATATTCTGGTAAAGAGCAACCCTTAAGAAGGAATTTGGTTTCTGCAGTGGTGCACGGAGAAAGTGGTCTTGCAGGAGCTGACACTTCAAAAACACGCGTATCAGTTACAAAAGATGCAGATTTACAAATTGCAAAGATTATCAAAAAAAGTCCTGGAAATATTACATTGTTAACTCTTGGGCCATTAACTAATATTGCACGTGCATTTTTAAAAGACCCTGTGCTTTCACTAAAAGTAGAGAAGATGGTGATAATGGGAGGTGCTATTAATGTCGCAGGAAACAAGAATAGAGTTGCAGAGTTTAATATGTTTGTTGACCCCGAAGCTGCAGATGTAGTTTTTAAAGCCAAAGTGAAAAAAGTGCTTATTCCAATAGATGTTTGCAATAACATCCCGTTATTTATATCGGACTTTGAGAAACTTAAAGGAGCTATTCTCTATAAGCCTGTTATGAATATGATGAGAGAATTTATAAAAGGAATTGAGAAATTCGAAGGAACAAAGGGTGCGCTTGTTTATGATGCGATTGCTGCATATTATCTGTTGAATGAGAATGGATTCTTAACAGAGCCAATGGATATAGTTATCGAAACAAGAGGAGAGCATACTTTTGGTATGACTATTGCAGAAAAGCGCATTGGAGAAAAAAAGAGGTATAATGTGGATGTAGTTACTAAAGTAGATAGAGATTGCTTTGTCAAAGATTTTATTTCAATCTTAAAAAAATAACATGAGGAAACGAGTTTATTCTGGTGTTCGGGCACGAAAATATGGGCAGTCGAAATGGATGTATTTTGATAACTGCCTTATCTGTCAGGGTATGAAAAAGGCAGATGATAAGGGACGGGCTTGGGGCGAGAAAGAAATGGAAGAACTTTTTCTAAAGGCAAATGAGAGCAACTAAAAGTAAGAAGATAAGAACATATGCATTTATTGACGCATCTAATCTTTTTTATGGTGGGGAAAAGAGTTTAGGGTGGAAAATTGATTATCAAAAACTTCTCAAGTACTTAAAAATAAAGTATGGGACAAATAAGGTCTTTTATTACGCAGGAGTTGAACTTTATGGTTTTAAGTATTCGATACTTCAGAAAGAACCTATAGACTTAGATGCGTTGCTTATGTTTTACAGAAGAAAGAAGATTGTCAAAAAATATATTCAACGAGTCAAATTCTACAGAAAATTGAGACAGTTTGGGTATAGATTAAGACTAAAACCGACAAAGATTTTCTGGAATAATGGAAGAAGGACGAAAAAAGCGAATTGCGATGTAGATCTTACTTTTGATATGATGCGGTATATAGCTGAGTATAGTGATGCGGTTTTACTCTCGGGAGATGGAGATTTTGCCATTCTTGTAAAGTATTTGAAAGAAATTGGAAAGTCAGTAACTATATTAGCGAGGTCAGAAAGAACGGCTAAAGAACTGAGGATATTGGCTGGAAAAGATTTTAGAGATTTTCATTATTTAAGGGAAATTTTGAAATTTAGGTACTTGCAATAAAAATAAAAAAGGAGGGGACTCATATAGAATACCCTCCACGTTTAGTAGGATTATGTTAACAGATAAAAAATATTTTGTCAAGAAGCGAGTTTATTCTGGCATTCGGGCGACTGGACGATTACACCTTGGGAATTATTTTGGAGCAGTCAAGGGTATGCTTGCTTTGCAGGATAAATATGACTGTATTTTTTCTGTTGTTGATTTGCATACCATTACAGTTCCGTATCAGCCTGACACCCTTCAGGTGTCCGTTCGAGAGATTATTATTGATTATTTAGCTGCTGGTTTGGATCCAAAAAAATGCCACTTGGAGATTCAATCTAAAGTTCCGCAACATACAGAGCTTGCGTATTTACTCTCAACCATTTATCCAGTTAGTCGTCTTGAAGATCTGCCAACTTACAAAGAGAAAAAAGCGCAATACCCAAAATACGTGAATATGGGGCTTTTGTATTATCCGGTTCTTATGGCAGCAGACGTACTTCTTTATAAAGGAGAGTTAGTGCCAGTTGGAATAGACCAGGAGCCGCATTTGGAAGTAATGCGGGAAATCGCACGGAAGTTTAATAGTATGTTTGGGTACACGTTTCCAGAGCCACAGCGTTTCAAAACTGAAGGCGAATACGTACCGTCTTTGACTAGTGATGGGAAAATGAGTAAGTCTATAGAGGGGAGTTATATTAACTTAACTGATGATTTAGAAATAATTAGGAAGCGTTTAGCAGCTGCGCCAACGGATAGTGGGACAATAGGAGGAGAGATTCCAAAAAGCGGTGGAGTTGCGAATCTATTTAAATTGTTAAAACTATTTAAACTGGAGAATGAGTACAAAGAATTTGAACAGGATTATAAAGACAAAAAAATTAGATATACGGAGTTAAAAGAGGTTTTAGCGCAAGCAATTTACAAAGAATTAAAACCGTTTCAGAAAAAAAGAAAAGAATTTTTAGAAAATCCTAAATTGGTTGACTTAATTATTAAAGAAAGTCTAAGAAAATGCCGCCAGATGGCTGAAGAGACAATGAGAGAAGTAAGAGAGAAGATGGGACTCAATTGAAAAAAAAGCACTCCCGCAAAACTTCAAGGTAAGCAATACGAATCCTTTCAAATCAAAAATTTGCTACAATAGACTCACAATGGAACAACTAACCCAACAACCTAATCAAAAAAGACTAGACATCCAAGAGAACCTTCGTGGATCAAATAAATTTAGGAGAAAAGCATTGATTTTTGTAGTTAGCCTTTTTATTATTTCCTCGATAATATCTCTTCCCGCCAATTATCAGGGCTTACTTTGTGATGATGTCTTCCGTTTTATTTGTTTTCCAACGCCAGTCTTTGGCTCTTCTCGTGACGGGCTTGCTGCTGATTATGGTCTTGGGTTACCTTTTCAATATGCTATTAAGCAATCGGATGTCGGTGGCTGGACTGCTTATATTTGGTATCCTCAAAGCATCATAGCAAATTTAGTATTTTGGTTTCTGGTGGTTGTCTTGACGATTGTTATTATTAGGAAAGCTATACCCAGAAGAACAAGTTGACCAAATCCTCTCCACGTTTCGGTTCATAAAATAAACTAGAGCAGAATAACCCAAATAGTTACAAAAGTACGCTATAGCGTTTCTTTGCCACAAGCTAGATTTGATTTTTTAAATTCAGCCTTGCTTAAGGGTTGAAGTTTTTGGTAAAATAGTTTTGCCATGAAGAAAGTTAATGTTTCTACAAAAAACATAAAACAATTTGCGGGAAAATGGGTGGTTATAGATCCTATAAAAGATAAGGTTATCGCAGTAG
>JBBTXK010000091.1:0-1026 GCA_038062315.1 Patescibacteria group bacterium | reverse complement strand
ATCCCAATCAAAAAGGAATTTTTTTGAAGAAAAAATTTGTTTTAATTGCTATTCCTTTAATATTAATATTGGTTTCTCCGCCCCTATATTATTTTTACCGAGAATACAACAAGATGTATGATGAGTATCAAAAGACCAAACTTCAGATTAATAAATCCTCATCTGTGTTAGGCAGCAACATCCAAAGCGTAATAGACAAAGTTAATAAGCTAATAGAATTGCCAGAGGAAACACCAACAGTTGCCAATGTTACCGATGCAGCAAGATTAAAAAACCAACCCTTTTTTGCCAAAGCTAAAAATGGGGATACTGTTCTTATTTTCCCAAAAGCAAAAAAAGCTATTATCTATAGAGAGGCGATTAATAAAATAATTGAGGTTGGTGCGATAAATATTGAAACTCCAAGCGTAACTCCCGGTCCTTCTGTAACACCAGCTTTTCGTCTAGCTCCAGAAGTTGACAAACAATAACCACTCTCAAGTATTATTCACTCTTTTGCTGTATGCCGAGTAACCACCCCACGAATCTCAGCATTCGCCTTACCTACTATTCGTAGCGCGGCTCATGCTTCGATTTTCGCGGGGCAAGACTTGCTAGCCTGGGAAAATTGCTTTGTTTCAGAAGGTTTATTCTACTTTCTGTTGTATTCCTAACAACCACAATACTGCTTCTTTTTTGTAGCGCCTGTCACCTCGAGAGTTAATACGAATTGCGGGAAGTTTTCCGCGTTTCCCCCAGCGCTTTATTGTTAGAGGCGATACTCGAAGAATTTGCGCGACCTCGCGGACAGTTAAAAGATCGGGAAGATTAACGATTGATAGGGTTTGATCATTCATACATTCGATTGACTCAGTATGATCCTGAGCAGCGTTGAAGGATCATAGGCTCAAGACTATAACATTTATAATCATTGTAATAATTATATGACTAAACAATAGCAAAGCGTAACAATTTTGTCAAGGATTAAAATAGTAACCGTCCACGATTTGACAAAGGATGAATTAAAGCTTTAAACTATTTATCCTA
>JBBTXK010000090.1:0-6675 GCA_038062315.1 Patescibacteria group bacterium | reverse complement strand
AAGCACAGCTGCTCTTTTTGAGCAAAGCCCCGACACAATGCTTAACAACTTAATAGCGGGCGATGGAATGATCATTGCCCTACCAGAAACAGACAAAAGAATTCGCATAGTGGCAGCACAACCGTATCCCAAAAGTATGGTTGGAGAACGGTATAAAAAAAGAGGAATAGAAAATATGGAGCCGGGAGACCTATGGAGTCCATCTATGAGGACAATAAAGCAATCCCTTATTGTTGCAAAAGACGAAGATGGAGTGGGTGGATGTGTAAGGCTGTTGGCAGCTGAATATTGGGATCCTACAAGACAAAGGTTTGTTTCTCAACTAACAACGGGTGAAGGGAGCTATTCAGAAACAAGAGAAGGAGACATTGCAAATTACTTTGGACTGGAGAGATATGAAAGATCACGCTTACAATTTTTAGATGAGTCAAACACGCTTTATCTTGTGCGTGGAGCATATGACGTTGTTGGCCGAGAAGACCAAGAAATTAGTCCTGAAGAGGCCAATAGAGAACTGGAAAAGTTTTTAAAAGAAGAATAACAGAAAAAGTCGAGGAATTTTGGAGTGGCTTCACTCGCTCGGTGGGATTCCGTAATAGATTAATAAATCCCTTGCGATATCGAAAAACACTGGCGCTGCTGTCTCGGCAGCATAAATTGAAGTTGTTGGCTTGTCCAAAATAACAAGCATTACAAATTTTGGATTATCCGCTGGAGCAAAACCAATAAAAGACGCTATGGTATTTGTGGGATCATAATGTCCTGCAACTGGAATTGACGCAGTTCCTGTTTTCCCGGCTATTCTGTAGCCTTTAACGCGAGCCCACTGTGCCTCGCCTTTATCAACCGCATTCACAAGCATTTCTGTCATAACTTTTGCTGTCCTTTCAGAAATTGGCTTTTCTCTAATTTTTGCCGGAATTTTAACTACTTCCCCTGTTGGACTTTCAATTGCACTGACAACACGAGACTGCATCATAGTCCCTTTGTTTGCAATGGCAGAAAACGCATTAAGAAGCTCTATTGGTGTAACCGATATTCCCTGACCAAATCCAGTAGTCGCAAGATCAACTTCATACCACGAATTTCTTGGCTTAAGCTTGGCAAAAGCTTCTCCCTGCAAATCGATATCGGTGAGCCTGCCTATTCCGAACTTATCAAGATAATAAATTATCTTATCTGCCCCAAGCTTAAGCGCAACAAATGCCATACCAGTATTATCTGAGTGCTTTATAACATCAATCATATTTGTATTTTTATAATATTTGTCGTTCCACGTATGCAGTTCGTATTCGCTAACCAAGACAGGCCCTTGGCATATGGGACATTTTGTTTGAGGAGAGACGGTTTCGGAATCTAAGGCTGAGGCCATAATTATTGGCTTAAGAGTAGATCCTGGTTCGTAAGTATTGGCGATAAAATAGTTTTTATACAGATCCTCCTCATACTCTTGATAGGCTGCTTGGTCAAATGAAGGAAACGATGCCATCGCAATAATACTTCCTGTTTGAGGCTCCATAATTCCTATGGCTCCACCAGCTGCTCCATATTTTTCTATCGCGTGTTTTATCTTTTCTTCAGCTAAAAACTGTATGGATCTATCCAGACTTAAAACAATATTGCTTCCATCTACTCCACTTGAAACTGTATTTCTTTTAGAAAGTATTGGACGGCCCAAAGCGTCATGAATCTCAACAGAATATCCATCCTTACCTCTAAGCAATCTATCATAATAACCTTCAAGTCCAAAGTATCCCTTGTCTTTACCATCGTCATCTTTACCAACAAAGCCCAACATGCTCGCAGCCATTGATGCTTCTGGATAAAAACGGGTAAAATGCTGTTCAAATCCAATTCCAGAAAGATTTATTTTTTCAATTTCCTTTTTGACATCTATACCTACTCCTGATTTTATGGGAACCCACAATCTCTCCTTTGTAAGCGAGGCAGAAACAGAAGCTGTATCTATTTCAATAACAGACGAGAGCTTGTTCAGGGTTTGATTTTTATTCTTTATTTCTCTCGGGTTTGCAAAAACAAGGTATGAAATTTTATTGGTCACAATCGGAAATCCATCAGATGTTTTTATCTCCCCTCTTACTGGCGTAACTCTTATAACTCCGCTGTGTTGCAAAAAAGCCATTTCCGAAAGCATTTCTGCCTTAACAACCTGCCAATAGAACAAACGGCCGACTATGGATAGGAATAGTATGGTTATAACTATAAAAAGAAAGGGATATCTAAAGCTCATACATTCGGCAAGCTCAGTTCCCTGAGCGAAATCGAATGGCTCATTGCCTAACTGCCAAAGGCGTTGATGAATTTAATATAAATGGTTGCCCTACTTTTGCAAAGCCCAATTCTGAAGCTTTCGAGGCTAAATTAGTAAGGGAAGAACGCGACAAGAATTCTTCCGACAAAATCGTATTTTGTGTTTTATAATAATTTATTTCTTCTTCAATTTTGCCTACCAAAATTCCTTTTGTAGAAAGTTTGTTAGATACGCCTCCCTGCACAACTGACAAGATTAAAATTGTCCCTATAAATATTAGTAAAGTAATTGATGACTTTTTCATATTTTAATTTATTTGTCTCTCAAAAATTCTAAGCTTTGCACTTCTCGCCCTTCTATTTCTTGCTACTTCAACACTGTTTGGAATTATCGGTTTTTCTATAATAATTTCTCCCAACTTTTTTTCTTTAAAACTTATAAACGCCTTTTTCACTATTCTATCTTCAAGAGAATGGAAAGAAATCACCGCCAGTCTCCCATTTGCTTCAAGAAGGCGAACCGCCTTTGGCAATGCAATCTTTATCGCATTTAACTCATCGTTTACTACTATTCTTAATGCCTGAAAAACCCTCTTGTCCGCCGAAGCCTTGGCGAAGGCGGATGTTATCCCTCCTTTGCCAAAAGCCTGTTCAACAGCTAATGCCAAATCTTTTGTAGTTTCAATTGGTTTCATCTTACGGGCGTTGACAATACGTGAAGAAATGGCCCAAGCACGATTTTCTTCACCAAATTTAGTAAAAATTTCATACAGCTCTCCTTTCGTTAAGATTTTTATTAAATCCATTGCCTTAACAGCTAATTCCTGATCCATCCTCATGTCCAAGGGGCCTTCTTTTTGAAAACTAAAGCCACGCCCTCTTGTTTCTAATTGATGACTAGATACTCCTAAGTCAAAAATTATCCCGTATACTTTATCAAAATTATTTAAATGTGCAATCTTATCTATATCTCTAAAATTTCCCTTAATTAACGTCAATCGTTCCTTAATTCTTAATTCATAATTCTTAATTCTTTCTCGAACATAGCTTATCGCATCTTGATCAACGTCAATCCCTAAAACTATTCCACTTCGATTCAAAATTTCAACCGTATGTCCGCCACCGCCAATAGTGGCATCTATATATTTTTTTCCTTTTTTAACCCTTAACCCTTCAACTGCCTCTTTTAAAAGTACGCTTATATGAAAGTCATTCATTTATTTTCTCTTCATCATCCCTTTCAATAAGCTTTTGGGAAATTTTGTCTATGTTTTTTTCAAGGTTCTGTCTGTAAGACTCCCAAATCTTTCTGTCCCAAGCCTCCACATATCTAGATAGTCCTAGGAATATAACTTCTTTTTCAATCTTTGCAAAGCGTCGCAAGTAGTCAGGTATAACAAACCTTCCTTTATCGTCCAACTCAACAAAGCTTGCCCCTCCAAGAAGGTATCTTTGGGTTTCTCTTGCCCCTTTTTGGATAAAAGGTTTTCCCTCTGTTCCCTCAAGGAGAGCTTTCCAGCCTTCTTGCCCGACAATAATAAGCGAGTTTTCATATCCAAGTGTGATTATCAGTTTATTTCCTATAATTTCTCTTAGTTTTTTAGGAAAAGCAATTCTATTTTTATCCCCAACTATTGCTTCGAATTGTCCTAAAAGCATTCCTGCCATATCTCCCACCTTTTCCCACTTTGTCCCACTTGTTACCATTTTGAGCCACTTATAGCCATTTGTCAAGATAGTAAAAGACCAATTTAGTGTTGTGAGAAGCCTATAAACTCAACCTGTAGAATTTAGTGGTCGTTTCGCTGTTAGGAGTTAGGAGAAATTATAGTTCAAGGGTTTTTTCAGATTGATACAATTTTCCATCTGTCCTAACAATTTTTAAAATAATCTTAATATTATTAACACCTTTATCGTAGTGACATACATCAGAACAAGTTCCGAATTTTACTTCATGCGAATATGGTTTTCCATCTAACAGTATTGGGTCCTCCCCTGACGATGTTCCTTGTCTAACATCCAACAATTCTCCTGATGCTTTGTCTTCAACTTTTGCTCCCCAAGTTAGGTCAAATTCAATAGTCTTAATTCCTTGCGGTTTATCTACCTTAATAACTACATGTTTATTATTATTTGTGGGAATCAAATCCAAACCAATTTCTTCTGGGTCTATGGCACTTATCTCATTTTCAGCTGGAGCTTGTTCAGTTACTTGAACCGGAGCCTTGCTTCCAGAAGAAGAAAGAAAAACCCCTCCCCCAACAATTAATAAAATACCTGCGAAAACACCAATAATAACCTTCTGATTTTTCACGAATAAACTAATTCTAACAGACTTACAGATATTGTCAACCGTAAAACATTTTATAAGATAGCTGTTCAGACGTCCTGCGTTATCCGCCCTATCTTGCTCAACTTATTAACCCTCTTTTGCGATAAATATCGAAATTGTCTCAATACATCTTCTTTATCAATTAGTTCTGAAGGCACTTGGAAAGAACTACATAGTTGTCTTGATGCTTCCGTCCATCGCTTTCTCTGACGATCTTCTTCTTGTTTACGAAGATCAACGCTCATGTTACTTTGTTGTAGTGCGGCTTCACATGCATCAAGCCCTGAAAGCATTTTTCCTAAATCGTTATAAGCAAAACTCTCATAGCCGTTTCTGTCAGCAAAAATATGTCTTGGAGATAACTCTAAATGCTTATAGCCATTTACTGTTTCTTTCATTTATGAAAGTTTTTCAGCAAAATATTTACTTAGACCTTGTATTTTTACCCTCTCCTGTTTCGTTGTATCGCGATCTCTGACTGTTACCTTCTGATCCTCAAGGCTTTGGAAGTCAACTGTGATACAAAATGGCGTACCTATTTCATCCTGCGAATAATAACGCTTACCAATGTTTCCTCGATCGTCAAAAGCAATCATGCCGTTAATTTGATCTTTAAGATTATGATAAATATCTTTAGACAAATTTACAAGAGGCAATTTATTGGCAAGAAGAGGGAAGACAGCCACCTTAATCGGCGCGAGCTTGGGATGAAGTTTGAGAACAACCCGTTTGCTATCTTCATAGTAAGCGTTAAGCAAAAAAAACAGAGCCGAACGATCAATACCGCCCGATGTTTCTATAACCCATGGAATAAACTCTTCTTTTGACTCTTCATCTTTGTATGTTAATCTATGTTTAGATAAGTCCCAATCAGCTCTATGATGAATACCTTCAAACTCGCTCCATCCAAACGGAGCATTATATTCAAAATCTTCTGCAAATTTAGCATAGTGAGCCCTTTCATTGTCTTTGTGTTTTCTAAAACGGAGATTCTCTTTTTTCATACCTAAAGATACATACCACTTCATTCTTTGATCTTTCCAATAATCAAACCACTTATTACTCTCTTTATCACTAGGTTTGATGAAAAACTCAAGCTCCATCTGCTCGAACTCCCGTGATCTGTAAGTAAAATTTCCAGGAGTAATCTCATTTCTAAATGCCTTCCCAATCTGTGCTATACCAAATGGAATTTTCACTCTTGAAGAATTAACGATATTCTTAAAATTAACAAAAGCACCCTGCGTTATTTCTCCGCGAAGATAGGTTGATTGCTTTCCGTCTTCAACAACACCAAGTCTTGTCTCCATCAAAAGATTGAACTTCTTAGGAAACGTCCAAATGCTTCCGGAACTAGACTTATCCTCCGTCATTCTGGCTCGCTTACTCTCACCCATTCCCTCTCCCTGAGGGAGAGGGTTAGGGTGAGGGGAGATTCTGGATGCGGGGGTAACGTCTGGCACCCCCTTACCAGAATGACGAACGTTGTGCCACTCTTCATGGACTCTCAACTCTTCTCTCCTATCTGCACGAAACCTATGATGACAGACTTTACACTCAACTAGAGGATCTGTAAATGCCTCTACGTGTCCTGATGCTTTCCAGACTTCAGGATTCATGATAATTGCCGCATCAATCCCAACCACATCGCTACGATCATAAACCATGCTTTTCCACCATTCGCGCTTAATATTATTCTTTAATTCAACTCCTAAAGGTCCATAATCCCAAAACCCTCCTATTCCTCCGTAGATCTCACTCCCCGGATAAATAAATCCACGTCTCTTGCAAAGCGCAACAATCTTGTCCATTAGATTAGATGATTCCATTTCTTGAATTATAGCACAAAACAATTGACTTCTTTAAATGGCGTAATTAAACTTAAATAGTGAAGCAAAATCACAACAGACAATTTAAAAAGCTAAAGAAATTCTATCTATTTATTTTTATTTTAACTATTGTTCTAGTTGTTCCGACTCACATTTTTTCTCCCCCTTTATTCATGCCTTTTCGCTTCCCTCATTACCTAGAAATGATGGAACCTACTATCGGCATCTCGTGGCCTTTATCTT
>JBBTXK010000089.1:0-11640 GCA_038062315.1 Patescibacteria group bacterium | reverse complement strand
AACATATTTGAGATATTCAGAGATCAAAATGGTAGGCCTATTCACCCCCAAACACTCTTTGAATACCTAAATACCCTTAATTCAGGCTATACATTCTATACTGGAATGCACACATCTTTAAGAGATGGGGAACCCCGGCAAGTTATGACCATCGCAATAAAAAAAGAGAGCGATAAGGATTTGATTTTACCAATATCTTATAGGCGGACTGAGGCAAAGGGTGAATGGCAAAGTCCATTGGCATATGTTTTAGCTGAGAATTAATAATATACTTGACATATCCTATAATATGTGGTACATTACTCACCTTGATGCCAAAGGCATAGTATGAATATTAAATCGCTTTTAATCTTAATTATACTTGGTCTTTTTTACTTTATCTCTCCCATAACTTCATATGCTGACACAACTTGCCAGCCAATTTATGGTGGTGGCCAAACATGTATATCCGAAGGAAATATATTGGTAGATAAGAAGGTTTTAAATCCCAAAACAAAGACAATGGTAGATAATTTGGGAATTGATGATGCTAGATTTCAGCCAGAAAGTCTTGTAACTTTTGAGGTTAATGTAACTAACAAAAGTAATTCAACTATTAAGAAAATAGATGTAAAAGATATTTTTCCTCAGCATGTAACATTCAGTTCGGGCACTGGAAATTTTGATCCAAATACAAAAAATCTGACTTTTAGTATTGATAATCTTAAGTCCCAGGAAACAAAAACTTTCACAGTTACTGGAAAAGTTGTGAGTGCAAATCAAATATCTATGGAGCAAGGTGTTGTTTGCGTTGTTAATCAAGTAATCGCAACTGCAAATGATAACTCTGAAAATAAGGACAATGTACAATTTTGTATTGAGAAAAAAACAGCAGTCAAAGGAGGCTTCCCTGTTCTTACTCCAACGCAGGTTACTATTACTCCTTCAACCGGGGCAGAATCCTTTGTACTATTTTCCCTTTTGCCAACAGGAATCGTAGGGCTACTACTGAGAAAATACACCTATAGAAAACTAAGATGGAAGGAGGTGAATAGCTATGTATGAAACAAGAAGAGGAAGAGGATGGTTGTTGCCAGGAGCTATTGCCGCAGCAGGGCTTGCAATAGGAGGAGGAATTGGAATAGCAGGATATTCATACCTAGGTAAAGATGGTCAAGAAAACCCACCTCCGGTAGTTGCAACGCTAACACCAAGTGCCGCAGCTT
The DNA here is from genome assembly GCA_038062315.1 of Patescibacteria group bacterium. Taxonomy (GTDB): domain Bacteria; phylum Patescibacteriota; class Microgenomatia; order Levybacterales; family UBA12049; genus JACOXT01. The sequence goes on along the minus strand of JBBTXK010000089.1, from coordinate 10,435 downwards.
CAGGACTACCAAGATTATCAGCAGAAGAAAAAGGGCGTCGATTGCTTGATGAACGGGATGGTCTGACTTTAGAACAACGTAAAATAAATGCACAACACAGACAATTAGTTGACGAGATGTGCAAGACTGCTGCTCAAATTCTATATGAAAGAACACGTCAAGATCAACTAGATTTGGTAGCAAGACTAACAGATCAACCAATACCAACGCCAGTTAAGCCTTGTGAAGAAGCAACACCAACTCTAGCACCAACACCAACTCCAACAACTGTTGCAGTTGAGCCGACTCCCGCTCCGGTAGTACCAACACCAACGCCAGTATATAGCGCAGAAATAGCTCAACCTGAAATTCCTAGCTATACTTCTCGTGCTTTACCTCCTAACCTATTGACATGGGTAGAGAAAAATTCAGTAATAGCAGGAGATATTAGGAATGGCCTAAACAATAAGCCTTTATATGACAATAATGCCCGTACTGGATTAGTAACTAGACCACAGCAGGGCATGTGGGTTATTGGGCATTGGGGAGGAACTATATCTACATTAGAGACACCTAATGATTCTAATGCAAGTCAACTTGCTAACGTAATAGCAAGAGACATGTTACAGACTGGTTGTGGAACGGGAATTGGTTGTCCAGAAGGTGTAGCTATAAGCAATGGAACTGGTATAACAACGGTAATACGTTGATAAGAAACCTTGCTTATACAATAAACAAAACCTAACTTTCAAATCCGAAAGGAAAAGAAGGTCTAGGTTTTGTTTGGTATTATATATACTGTGATTAAAAAAATAAAAAATCATATCTTGTTAATAGTTCTTATTCTTATTACCCTTTTTGTCTGCTTTAAAAATTATACTCCGGGTACAATTCTTTCCGGCTGGGATACTTTACATCCTGAATTTAATTTCCGGCTTAACATAAGCCGTGAGGTTGGGGGAGTTTTTAGAGAAAACCAGGGACTTGGAGCAGTTGCCGCACACGCTGATATGGCAGACCTTCCTCATATATTAATTCTATATATTTTTCATTTTTTAATAGATCGGGATTTCCTGCGGTACTTTTATATATTTTCAAATTTGATCTTAGGTGCAGTTGGAATGTACTTTTTTCTTTATAAGGTTGTTCTTAAAGACAAGACAGTTAGTTTCTTGGGAGCGCTTTTTTATATTCTAAATTTAGGTACAATGCAGCAATTTGTGGTGCCTTTTGAGATGTTTACAACTCAGTATGCAACTCTTCCCTGGCTTTTCTTACTTGCGAGTACATACATTTACGCAAAAAGGCATTCTAGAAAGTCATTGCTTCTTTTCTCTATTTTGACTATATTTTCTTCTCCTATGGCCTTTGCTCCTACTCTTTGGTATATATATTTATTTGTTTTCGCAAGCTACGTTTTATTATTAACAGTTCCGCAATTTTTAAAAAAGAATTCTCTTTTTCTAAAAAGAGCATTTTCTCTCATCTTGTTAACTATTATCCTAAATTTATATTGGATCTTACCAAATATTTATTATATTGTCAGCCATGGATCAGAGGTTCAGGAAGCTAGCATTAATAAGATCTTCTCCCCCCAAGCATTCTTATACAACAAAGAATTTGGCAATATTTTCGACATAGCACTGCTTAAAAGCTTTCTTTTTGATTGGAGCGTTTACACAGACACCAATAATTTCCAACAACTGCTATCGCCTTGGATTGAGCATCTTAACAATCCTCTTGTTTTGGGAGTTGGATTCATTTTTGCCTTTATAGCTATAGCTGGAATTATTAAGGGAGTTTTTATAGAAAACAAGTTTTTGATTTCTTTTATTCCGGCACTTATTCTTTCGCTGTTGTTTTTATTTAACGACAACTTTCCCTTCAGCGGAATTTATAATTTCCTGAAAGATAATGTACCATTTTTTAAAGAAGCCTATCGCTTCCCTGCAAACAAAGTTTTTGTAATTTTTACCTTTATATATTGTCTATTCTTTTCGTTTGGACTTGCGATTATCAAGAGCTATTTAAAAAGATTTTCCTTAATTTATTCTTCTATCTTTGCTGTTCTAATTATTTTCTACATGGCTCCATCATTTAGGGGCAATTTCATAAGCCCTTATATGAGAGTAAAAATACCTGAAATGTACTTTGAAATGTTTGACTGGTTTAGAACCAAACCAAAAGACGCAAGAATAGCCAATTTTCCAATTCACTCTATTTTTGGCTGGGAATACTATGATTGGAGCGGATTGAATCCTGCGAAGCAGGATGAAGGAGCTCGCCTGCGAGTGAAACGAGACAGGCGTGGACATGAAGTCCTAACAAGTTTTCAGGGCGCTGGCTTTGCCTGGTTTGGCATTGAACAACCTCTTTTAAACAGAGACTTTGATCGCTGGAGCACATATAACGAACGGTACTACAAAGAAATGTCTTATGCAATCTATTCTCAAAACCCAAGTTTTCTTAAGGCTACGCTTGAAAAATACAATATAAAATATATTCTTCTTGACAAAAGCATAATCGTACCTCAAAACAATCCCAAAATACTCTTTTATAAAGAAACCCAAAATCTTTTAGAAAATCAGCCATATATTCAAAAAGTGAAAGACTTTAACAATACTCTTATTATTTATGAAGTCGACCTTAGTAATGATCTTGCGAAAAACAACAGCATTTATTCATTTTATGATCTTACGGATAACCAAGGCAAAATTTTGCCTAATCTTCTAAACGATATTCCACAAATACCAGTAATTGAAAAAAAATCAAAAGATATCTATCCCAAAAAACCCCAAAAAGAAATACCAATTAATATTTTTTCCCTCAAATATTTCCTTAACCTCTGCGATAACGTAGACTCTAACGCCACTTTTGGGATCAATAAGGAAAAGAAGGCCAATAGTTTTAGTCTTTTTGCTCTTAAGAATCAGGTTTGCATGACAATTCCACTTAAATCTATTTTTAGAGAAAAGAATCTCCAATTCTCTCTGCTCGAACTAAGCTTGAATTACAAAACCCAAGCACCAATAGGATTTTGCCTAAGTAATCTAGCTGAGGATATGTGCGTTAACTATGGATCGAAAAATGTTCTGACAGGCCAATTAGATCCAGGCAATCTCTTGAAATATTTTAATTTAGACGACAATGCTATAGAAAACTTAGGAATAACATTCTATTTAGACGCGACAAATAGCAATTTTGAGGAAAGAGCTGTTTTTGAAAATCTCTTTGTAAGTCTAATTTCTCCCCAAGATATCACTTCCACACGTCCTATATCTGAAACTCCCCAATTGGCTTATTCTAAAATAAAAATTGCAAAACCAAATCAGAATTGCGAGGATAATTCTTTTATAAATCCTTTCTTAGAAAATCAAACTCTAGAAAGCGTCGAATCTCACTTCATCGAATATGTTTCCGTAGATGGAGTATCTTGCGATCGCTTTTTCTTTGATATGCCCCAAAACCAAGCTTACTTAGTCTTGATAACTTCAAAAAACACTAGCGGTCTTCCTCTTTATCTATGTGTTGAAAATAAGATTTCTAAGCACTGTGATATATATGCAAATCTTTCCACATCTTCGAATTTTGTTAGAGAAGCATTCTTACTTCCTCCCCAAATAAAAAACGCAAGAGGATATGATGTAATTATAAACAGCATTGGTATTAAGAAGTCACTTAGTATAAATAGCCTTAAGTCTATACAATTTATTCCCCTCCCCTACGATTTCTCTCAAGTTAAATACAGCTCGTACGATAAAAAGCCTAAAGCCGATCTAATAATGCCTCAATCTTACGAAAAGGGTTGGAAAGCCTATGGAATTCAGAATTCAGAATTCAGAATTCAGAATTGGTTTAATAATGCTCTGCCTTTTATCTTTGGAAAGGAAATAAAAAACCATATCTTAGTCAATGGCTGGGCAAATGGCTGGGTCATTGACGGTTCAGCAATGAAACAACCTGCCTCGCCGCAAGGCGGGTTTAACAATGAAAGAATCGTAATCATCTTTCTCCCCCAATATCTTGAATACCTAGGATTTGTAGCAATTGGCGGAATTCTCCTTGTCATGGTTTTTTCTTATCTTAGGAAACCTACTGAATAACAAACGACCTACGTACCATTTGATGATCTTGACCAAAAATTCCTCGACCATAGTAAAGATATCCTGTTTTGCCTGTTACCATGTCTGTTTGCGTATTTTCGCTTAGTAATGTCGGATAGCTATACCAAATGTCGCCAATACTTTTAGAAGCTGTTGTGTCTTTTGGAAATTCAAAAATAAGTTTGTGTGAATTCCAGTCAATAGCATCCTCTGATGTCGCGGCAAAAAATCCAATATTTGTCTCAAAAATCGCAAGATATTTTTTTAGATACTCATTAAAACTAATGCTTGGATTTGCTGTGTAATAAATCTTTCTATCCCACTCAAAAGGCACTATAACAGGGACGCTCTTTCCGCCTAAGCCAACTTGCCTAAAGCCCTGCTCTGTATATTTCTCCCATGTTCCAGGCATGCCATTTTGACTAAGTAAAGACCTTGCTAAATGAATCGAATCTGGCATAAGCCTATTCCAATCTGAAAAATAAAGATAAATATAATCTCCAACTATCACCCCAGCAGGCTGCCCCGTGCCGGAAACAGATGTTCCGGGATTAGTAGTATTTTGTCCTGTTATGATTCTTCCCATTTTATGCCATGTAAACCCCTTGTCCTTCGACAAAGCTAAAGCAATTGAAGTCAGCTGTGAATCACTCGCATCAGGACTTATTCGCACTTCAGTATGGTAAATTCCTATCAAATCATGTGTCTCTGGGTTTTCAATCACTTGTCCAAATCCAGCATAGTCTTTATCAAACCCGCCTGAATCCGGCTTCAAAATTGGTTTTGGTAAACCATCCATACCTGCCAAAAGAACCATATCTTTAAGCGTTCTGCCTTGCATAAGATAGGACTTATCATGCGCGGAAACGAAAAGAGTAATATCTCCATTCTTTTCTATTTTTGAAATATGACCATCAGGAACGTATTTTAGGATTGACATAGGAACCAATTCCTCATCTCCTAGCGCAAATCTTTGTATCTTTCCATCTTTGGAAATATTAGACACAGAGAAATTCCTGAGTGTGCTAAAAACACTTCCCAGTATCGAAATTTTATCTTGGAAAAGAACACGAACTATATAAAAAATGACAATGAGGAAAAAGATTAAAAACACTGCCAGGAAGATCTTTCTATGTCCTCTTCTTTTTTCCGACTGTCCGTCTTTTTCTCCTTTTTGATTCTGCTTCTTCAAGATACGTTCTTCCCAAAGAGTATGGGGATAACTTGCATTTTCCATAAAGAATCATTCTCAGCCAAAGTAAAAAATTTGACAACAACAATAATAGTATGCTAAGCTCTTACTAGGCTAAAAAGTAAGCCAACTGCCTAAATTATAACACAAGATGCCCACATGCCCTTCATAAAACTCTATGAGGAAAATAAAACCAATTGTTTCTTTTGTTTTACCCGTTCATAACTCAGAGAGATTTTTGAGCGATTCTCTCAAAAGCCTCAAAAGACAAAGCTATAGAAAAATAGAAATCATAGCAATAGACGATAAGTCTTCTGACAACTCCTTTAAAATTCTTAGGGAATTTGCCAAAAAAGACAAAAGAATGAGGATTTATAGAAATATTAAAAGATATGGAATCGCCATAACACTCAATCGTCTTATCAAAAAGGCAAAGGGAGACTTTATTGCTTTTATGGACGCGAATGATATTAGCGCGCCCCAAAGAATCAAAAAACAGCTTCGATTCCTCTTAAAAAACCCAGAAATAGTCGCGGTTGGTGCCCAATGCAGATTCATAAGCGACAACAACAAGCGTTTGGGGAAATCAGACTTTCCAATCGAGAACCAACTCATTTATGATTCCCCTCTCCATGGCATTTCCATGCAACTGGAGACTGTATGTATCAACAAAACTCTTTTGCCAAAAGATGTTTTGAAATTCAAAACATCTTCAAATCCTTTCCTATATAGCGATATTCTTATGAAGCTCCTTCCTTATGGTAAGTTTGCAAATTTAGAAAACTACCTTCACTATCACAGGGAGAGTCCCAAGACCTATTTTTCCGATCTTAGAAAAAACATCATTTCTTTTATAAAACTTTGGCTAACTTCCAAAACAAACTATAATTACAACGCCCCTTTAACATCTTTGCTTGCGCCTTTTAGAAGAGCCCAAACAGCAAAATAGTTTTTCGGATTTGACAATCCTCAAGTTATCCACATTTTTTTTAGCTCTTTTTGATGGATTGATTTAACAATCTAATTAACACCAATATTACTCTAGGATATATAAGTTCTGGCAAGTTTTTTTCTATAGGATTGACACACTTGACAACGTATGGTAAAATCCTTTTAGAATGATTTTTAGATTTGGGAAGAGAAAAAATAATATTACAAAAACAATCACTGATTATAAAAGAGAAGCTCTAGTGAGGATTGGACGAGAACAGTTTAAGAAGCTGCTTGAAAAGGGAATAAATTTGCCAATAGCACTTTTGTAAATAAATTCTGTTTTTCAGAATAAAAGAGCATCGCTTTCGTTACTCGGATAATAATTTCAGGTACGATAAGCAATGCTCTTATGAAAAATGACAATTAGTCTTTCAGGCAGGAAATAAAACTAAGTGCCATTTAATTTCATATCAAAAAGGGTCGGAAAAGTCAAGAAAAATCACTGAGGCTAAATTTAGTTGTTTTAATTGATATAGTTTGATATTTTTAACAAAAATGTTTGCTGGCTGAGATGAGATAGGAGTCTTGGGCAGGGATTCCTATCTCTTCCTAGCATATAGAATCATAAGCAAATTTTGTACGGGGTAAAGATTCCTACCTCCTTTAAGAACATAATAAAAAGTTTTTTTATATCTTTTTTGCGAACAAAATACGCCCTGCGGTTGTCTGAATTACTCTTGAGACAATAACGTCTACCTCTTTCCCAAGATCTGAACTTGCATTCTCAACAACAAGCATTGTCCCATCGTCCAAGTAACCTACCCCCTGAGTCACATCTTTACCCCTGTGCAAGATCTTGATGTGAAGAGATTCTCCTGGAACCGCTGTGATCTTAAGATCATTCGCAAGTGTATTTACGTTTATGGTCAAAACCCCTCCTATACTTGCTTTTTTCTCAAGATTATAGTCGCATGTAATAATCCTTCCTTTATGCGCTTTTGCCGTTTGAATCAATTCTTCATCAACCTCTTTATCTTTTGTATCGTAACCAGGCAAAACTATAACCTTATTTTTCCCTCCTCTTTTTAGCTTTTCCAAAAGATCAAGTCCTTTTCTTCCCCTAACTCTTTTAACCAAATCTTTTGAATCGGCAATATGCTTGAGCTCCAAAAGAATTCTATCCAGAACAACAAAAGTTCCCGTAAAAACACCTAAATTTACTACATCAAATATTCTACCGTCTATAATCGCAGACGTATCTAAAAATATAGGATTGTCTATTTTCCTTTTCTTTATCGAATTCTCTCTTTTCGGACGGGGAATTAGCCCTGGCAATCTTTTGACGATTGTCTTTGCCACCTCATCTGCCAAAATGCTAATAAAACGTTGAGGAAATCTTACAGATTGCTTTCCAGTTTTCTTTTTTATTTTCTCTTCTTTATTTTTCATGTCTTTAAGGAACTAAATGCTTCTTTCAATGTTTTGAATCTATCTATCGTTATTATATCTTTAAATCCAAGTTTTTTCGCCTCTTTTATTCTCTTCTCAAGAAAGGAGACTTTACGAAGTTCTCCTAGCAACCCAACTTCTCCAATCGCAACCTTTTGTGACAACGAAATATTTTTGTAACTTGATATTATGGCAAGACAAATACCAAGATCCGCCCCAGGGTCTGAAAGCTTTATTCCTTCTGTAATATTTACAAAAATATCCATTCCCGAAAGGAGAATGCCACAATGTTTTTGAATAACAGCTAAAAGAAGTTCTAAGCGCTTGTAGTCAATGCCTGTTGCCACCCGGCGAGGAATGGGCAATTTTGAAGGAATAACCAGCGCCTGAATCTCAATTAGAAACGCTCTTGTGCCTTCCATTGTAATAGTGATTATACTTCCGCTAACTTCCTTATCTGTGTTATCTGTTAAAAAAAGCTGTTCAGGAGCGTTGACCTCTTGCATTCCATTTTCTTTCATAGTAAAAATGCCAACCTCGTCAACTGGCCCAAATCTACTTTTAAGACTTCTTAGAATTCGTGTCCTTGTAAATTTTTCTCCCTCTAAAAAAAGCAATGTGTCAACCATATGGGATAAAACCATCGGGCCCGCAACCATTCCCTCTTTTGTCACGTGACCAACAATTATGATAGGTATTGCCTGGGTTTTGGCGATTTTTATGAATTGAAAAGCGCTATAGCGCACCTGTCCAACTGATCCAGAAAGTCCCGATACATTTTCCGATTCCATTGTCTGAACAGAATCGATTATTGCAAGTGAGGGTTTGGATTTTTGAATTACATCAACAACTAAATCCGTATTTGTTGCTGATAGAACTAGAACATTTAAATCTTTAGAGTATACTTTTAGTCTCTCTGCTCTTAACTTGATTTGCTCTTCAGATTCTTCTCCACTGATATATAAAACGGAATTGCGAGGGGTGACGCGAGTGGAAAGGCTACCGACAGCGCGCAGTTCGTTCGAGCTTGCGAGACTAGAACGAGCACTGGCGGGAGGGAAAGGAGCGGCAGGACCCCGAGCAATATTTAAAGCGAGCTGCAAAAGTAAAGTCGACTTCCCAACTCCCGGATCTCCAGCCAAAAGGATTACGGATCCTCTGACAATTCCTCCGCCCAAAACACCATCAAATTCCGAAAACCCAGTCAGCAATCTCTGTTTATTTTCAAACTTTATCTGATCCAATCTTTTAGGTTCAATTGAGGTTCGTCTTTGGCCGCTCCTTGCATTTGACATTTGATTCGGCGATCGCCGAATGACATTTGAGATTTCTCTTAACGTGTTCCACATCCCACACTCTGGACACTTACCAAGCCAAGAAGGCGAATCATATCCGCACTCCTGACAAACAAAAGAAGTTACCTTTTTCACTCCCCTATTATAGCTTGTTGAAAAGAAATTATGAAGAAGCTAATTACTTTCTAGAAAGCCACTCAGATGGCCAAGAGGCACTCCTTCTAGGGTGTGTCTTTGCATATTCCAGAAGGACAACTTCGAATTTAGTCCTAAATGGAGTTTCATTTCCTCTATCAATAGACTCTAGCCTTATTTTACCTGAGCTATAATCTCTTCCAAACCTCTCCACTTCTTGAAACATCTGGTTATACTCTGGAACTTTTGTATCTGCCCCTTCAATTCCATAATGACAAAAAAAACTAATAAATGGGTCTGCCATTGGGGAAACATCGTCATATACATCTCCCGTTAGTCTGTCTCTACCAGATCTACCTCCTTTTTCGTATATCCATCTATAATCCCCCTCAATAGTCCCAATGAACAACTTATTTATATCATAGGCGGTTACTTCACTATTGAAAATTCCTGCCATAAGCTCAACCAGATGTGGAACTGTATATTGAGCTCTACTAGAATTAAGAGGAATATGTCTTCTACTATTTTGCATGTATTTAGGAGCGGAACTGTTCAACTCTGCCACAAGCTCTTTTTTAAAATCATGTCCGATTTTCCAGTCAGGATGATAAAAATGCACAAATTCTAATACGGATCTTTTTAATGCATTGTCTCCTTGAGACATAGCAAAAACCCAAAAAGCTAAATAATGTGCTTTTTCAAGAGTAAGACTATTAGATCCCCCCTCAACAGAGTCTTTTTCGCCTACTGTTTCCATACCGGCTATATTTTACCTATATCCAATCGGTTTTTCAAGAAGCACTGGCACTAGCTCGACTCTTTGTCTTTTTTTGTCTATTCCAGACACTAAAACATCAACCTCCTGGCCTTCTTTATAAGACACAGATGGCGGAATTTTGTCTTTTTCACAAATCCAGTGATATTGTCGGGAAGCTCCATCAATACACCTGTTGAAACAATCTTTATAACACTTGCTGTTAGCTTTCTATCAATTGTGTATTCTCCCAGTTTTTTCTCAAGAGGATTTTCCTTTAGTCTTTTTACAGAAGCGTTTGTTCTTCTTGACTCCTTATCAAATCCCAAAACCAAGGCAGTTACTCGATCTCCAATTTTGAAAACGTCAGAAATATTAGGAACATTCTCCCAGGATATTTCTGATATATGAACAAACCCCTCCACCACTTTTCCTCCATCAATTGGTATAGAAAGAAAGATTCCAAATGGAGCGACATTTGAAACAATTGCATCTACTTTTTGTCCAATTTTTAAATTCTTAATTAGTGCCTGAAAATCCATATCTCTCATTACTTGTTTTTGGGAAAAAATAATTTTGTGAAGATTTCGATTTA
>JBBTXK010000088.1:0-2432 GCA_038062315.1 Patescibacteria group bacterium | reverse complement strand
ACCATTAGTACGTGGACCAGGTTTCACATGCGATGGTTCAGATGTAGACAACAAAGCCCAGACTGACAAGGTTGTTGGTGACTTGCAATTCTATGCAGTGCAGTCGCGAAACAATCCAGATTTTGAGTGTGATGCTGACGAAGGAGGCTACACGCCAGTTTGGCCATCACCAACTCCATAATAAAAATAGTGGTTGGGTGAGAACAAAGGGAGGTACCGTACGATACCTCCCTAGGGCCCTGCGAAGTTTGAAATTTTAAATCTGAAACACGAGCTTTTCACGTCCCGTCATGCTGGCTTGTCCAGCATCTCTCATCACGATTGGAGATTCTGGACGCGCCCTTCGGGCTTGCCAGAATGACGACTGCGAAATTCGTATGAAATTTTAACTTTTTTTTATGAGGCAGATTTTCAAGTGCATAAATATTTTTCTTTCAATTGGGCTTGTTCTTATGGTATTGGGCGTCTTGTATGTTCTCATTCCTTATTTTGGAAATCAGTCTTTGATTGTCCGATCGGGATCCATGAGTCCTGCAATTGACGCTGGCTCGGTTATTGTTGTTCGGCCTGAAACTAAATTAATTACTCCCTCAGGAGACAAAATACCCCTGTACAATAAAAACGATATTATTGCTTTCCGCAAGGAATTTGGTTCAGAAACCATCATAACTCATAGAATTGTAGACTCTAAGGTAGAAAAAAATGGCGTTTTCTACAAGACAAAAGGAGATGCAAATGAGGACGTTGACAGTTGGTTGGTGAACGAGCTAAATATTGTGGGTAGAGCTTATATAGTTTTGCCGCTATTTGGATTTCTTTTGGCTTTTGCAAAATCTGACTTGGGCTTTCCCATAGTTATTATCATGCCCGCAGTATTCGCAATGCTTTTGGAATTTTATAGTGTTATAAAAGACCTAAGAATTGCAAAAAAAGCAAGAGTTGTAGCAGAGATAAGAACGCATTTGAGGCATTCTTCAGGATACAATAGAGAAAAGCATCATCTTACGGGACTTAGAATTATTATTCCACTCCTTGTGATTGGGATGTCTGTTCCTGTTGCCTTTGCATTCCCAAGAGATACGGAAAAAAGTATTAACAATGTCTTTACCGCCGCAGAAGTTTTTTCTTCTCCCTTACCCACTTCAACTCCAACGCCTTTGCCCGATACTTCCCCAACAGCAACGCCATCGGGAGAAGTACAATAGAGAATATGAAAAAGTTGGTTAGGATATTGGTTTTAATTCTTGTAATTGGCGCGATACTAAAGTTTGGAGACTTTGCGCTTTTCAAGCCTACGACTGTTCGCGCGTTTGGGAATTTAATTGTTGATTTTCATATTCCGATCGGAGTCCCATTATTTGATGTTAACAATATGATGCCGGGAGATGTGATTCAAAGAAATGTTGATGCAGAAAATAAATCGGATGTTCCCAGAATGGCTGTTGTTCGGGGAATTAGAAAAGAAGGAATAGGATCTGATCCCAAGATTGAGAGTGTTTTGGAGATTGTAATTAAAGACGGGGATACTATTCTTTACGGGCCAAAAAAACTTTCGGAATTTTTTAGTGATAGTCAAGGTGAGATTGGTGTCCAGCTAAACTTCATAAACCCTTCAGAAACTAAAACATATAATTTTGAAGTCAAGCTTCCAGAATCTTCAGAAAATGAATTCCAGGGAAAATCTGTAATATTTGATTTGGTATTTTTTGTTATTACTCCTGACAGGGTTGTTATAAATGAGGTGTATTATGAAACAGATAATAATAGTCAGTGGGTAGAGCTGCACAATCCAGCTGATTGGAATGAACACCTTAAGAATTGGTATTTAACAGATAATAGCAACAAAAAATCGATTCTACCAGATGTAGTAATAAAAGCTCACGGTTATATGCTTCTTTCCAAATCTGCATCAGTATGGAATTCTTGGGATGAAGACGAAGATGCAACGAAGATAAATTTCGGAACAATTATTGGCAACGGACTTGAAAGTAGCGGCGATCGTTTAATTCTTCATAATCAAAATAGCATAGAAATGGATAGGATGAGTTGGGGAACAGATACTTCCGGATTTTCTCCAGCTGCAGTTAATCCAGTTGTTAATTCTGGAAACTCAACGCAAAGAGTTGTTCCGGGATTTGATACGGATGTCTTATCCGATTGGCATGAACAAAGTCCTCCAACACCAGGCACTTGACTGTAGATAGTCAATTACCAATTTTGCCGGATGTGGTTCATGGCGTAGTCTAAGTCTCCAAAAACTTTTTTGCGGGGGTTAAAAATATTGTGCGGGTCAAAGATGTTTTTGGTTTGTTCAAAAAGAGAAATAATTTTTTCCCCGTACATTTGCCGCAAGTAAGGCGTTCGGACGAGACCATCATTGTGCTCTCCTGTTATAGAACCATTGTATTCGTGCACCAAATCATAGACCTCTT
>JBBTXK010000087.1:0-2611 GCA_038062315.1 Patescibacteria group bacterium | reverse complement strand
CGTTGCTAAAAGGAGGGCTGACGTCAGAAGAACATTAACTTAGAAGAAACTTTGGATAGACAGCCCGACCAAGCGAGAGCCGAGAAAATTATTTTTGTGTTTTAGAAGATTCGGCTCTCGCCAACCGAACTAGGAAGCGGCAACATGAACAGGAAGGGGTAAAATAAGGAAGGCGGGGGCAAGAGCGGATCCACCCCGCCGACTGCAGGCGATACTAAACTTAAATGAAACTTCGTAAGAAACTGTAGGAGATTTTAAATTTGCAAAAACTCCAGCGAGGCGCCGAGACCTGCCTGAGGCGCCCACTCGCACAAAGGCGGGGTCGCCGCCACCATAATCGGGTGGGTGGGTTGATGGGATTTGGGACGCGCTCCGTTCCTCCGCGCGCAAAAAATACAAAAGAGCGAAGGCCTGAAAGGCCGAGCAATATAAAATAGTAGGAGCGAAAGGAGAGAGCGACTACCGCTTTAACAGAAAGGAAGTTCGAATTTTTTTATAACACTCGGGCTGTCTATCCAAAGTTTCTTCTAAGTTGAAATTCTTCTGACGTCAGCCCTCCTTTTAGCAACGACTCCATTTTGGGCGGGGGCGAGCGGAGCCAGTCACCGACTGGTGCCTGGCGGACCGCCACCAAAAAGAATCGGCCGGAATGGTGGAAATTGGCCGATTCGGAGTTTACACTGAACTTGCCGAAGTGCTAGACTGAATTTATGCCAGACGATCCAATTCAACAAGACGAACCGATTCAAAATGTTCCACCGGAAATAGAACTGGAAGAAGTAAAACCTATTGAGGAAAATCCGCAACCGGAAGAAAATAAAGAGCCGGAACCAGTGAAAGAAGAAGTTCCTGCAGAAACTCCAGTCGAAACTCCAAAAGAAGAACCAAGACTGGAAGAAAAATCTCCCGAAGAACCCAAACCACCCGAATCTCCCCAACAATCCGAACCAGAAATTAAGATTGTCGAAAAAGAAATCATCAAAGAAGTTCCTGTCGAAGTGATTAAAGAAGTAAAAGTTGTCGACGAAAAAGAAGTTAGAAAACAAGTTGATGAAAAACTAAGAGAAAAACTTTTGGAAAATAAAAAGAAAGCTGATGAAACAAGAATTCAGAGAAGAAAAGAAAACTTAGATAGAATTATTGACTTAGCGAAGAAAAAAGAAATAAATAATCAGGATGTTCGAGATTTACTCCAAGTTTCCCAAAGTACAGCGACAGATTATTTAACAGAATTGACAAAATCTGGTAAACTGAAATCAGAAGGAAAAGCTAAGGCAAAAGTTTACAAGAGTTAAGTTATGACGTTGTACTATACTACAACGCTACAATGACACTATGGCAGAACTTAATTTAGAGAAAGACAAAAAATTATTAGTCGCAACCCTTCGTAAATTAAAATCTTCAAAAGATTTATCAGCTTTTATTGACGACTTATTAACCGAAGAAGAAATTCTTGATTTAGCCCAGAGAATTAAAATCGCAAAATTAATTCTTGATGGCAAGACTTACGATGAAATTGCAGAAAAAGTTAAAACTTCCACCTCGACAGTTTCAAAGATAGGTAAGATTATTAAATACGGCAAAGGCGGACTAGAGAAAGTTTTGAAGAAGATTGTATAGGCTTCTCGAGGTTATATATGAGCAAGATTTGGGTAAATGTGGAGGGGGCAATTTACAAAGATGGTAAATGGCTTATGATAGAAAGAAGCAAAAAAGAATCTCATGCTTCGGGAACTATTTCTATGGTTGGCGGGACACTGGAATTCACAAAAGACATGCAAAATTCATTAGAAGAAAATCTTAAAAGAGAAATCATGGAAGAAGTAGGCATAGAAATTGAGGATGACATGGGATATGTGGAAAGTAAAACTTTTACTACAGACAGCGATCAAGAAGTCCTAGATGTTGTTTTTCTTTGTAAATATAAGAGTGGCGAAGCAAAGGTAAAAAGTGACGAAGTAGCAAATGTTTTCTGGTTAACAACTGAGGAAATAATGACTCATCCTAATACTCCGCCTTGGATAAAACAAAGCATAGAACTTGCAAATAAATTACTGCAATAATTTATGATTAAACTATTAGCCCTTCTACCATCACCGCTTGTTGATCCGTTAAGCAAATAAGTTTTCCATTAAGATTTTTCTTTTCTTTTTCAACCAGACTCCACCGCTATAATTATCTATTTATGCCATCAGGCAAAGAAGTGTAATTTAAGTATCTGTCTCCAAATTCCGTTGTGCGTTTTGCAACAATTCCATGCTTTGACATAGTAACCCCGCCTCTCTCCGTATTTTGTAGCCCCATACTGTAAAGGTCATGAAATGTTATATTAACAAGATCTACGGGATATTCTGATAACAGCATTTCGAATAAAGTGCTTACGCCACCCAGTGAAATACTTTCAAATCTTGACCTTGCAGATTCGTTGCTATCAACTGCTTTTTGAGGATTAAATAAGATTTTAAGTAGCTTCAGATGAAGAGGTGTAAGCCTATCAGTAATATTTATGAAGATCGCTATTTCATCTTCTTTGGGATTTTGATCAAGAGCAGTGTTTATAATGGAATAGATTTCCTCGAAGCTTGCTTCGGGGAGTTCTTTCATAGTAATA
>JBBTXK010000086.1:1929-2365 GCA_038062315.1 Patescibacteria group bacterium | reverse complement strand
CCCTCCAAAGGTTATCTGGATTCATACCGGTAATATGACAACTAGTGCAATTACTGAACTTATTCAAAAGAAGGCTGAGGTTATTAATACATTTCTGGACAACGAACAAATAGGACTTTTGGAGCTTGAGTAGACAATTACAGCAGAGAGAAATTACAAAGTCAGTTTGGTTTTGCCTGCTGTGTAGCTATTAATTAGAAGGTTAATGAGAGGTTTGGTAGGGAATGTTGTTTTTTGCTACTTTTGCTTTTAGCTTTATCAAAGTTTTTTCAAATATGCTATATTAATTATATGGATGGAGAGGATGGAAAGACTTTAGGAAAGGAAACGGAGAAAAACTCAAGTGCTCAAATAACAAATACGTGGAAAAAAGTCTTAAAAAAGAAAGTAATAATTATCCTCAGCGCTTTTGTCCTAGTACTACTTGTTATTACCA
>JBBTXK010000086.1:0-1919 GCA_038062315.1 Patescibacteria group bacterium | reverse complement strand
ATTACCACTATGGCTGCGAAAAAGCCTCCTCTACAACCTACGAATCAGAATCAGGCAGATTACCATGACAACAAACAAGGAAATGGTTTATTTGGACAATGTGAAGGAAAGGGAACCTCTAAATTAAATACCTTTCCTTTGGACCCCAAAGATATAGAACTAATTGTCCCAATGGGAAGAGTGCAGGATTCGCATGTCACGCCAACAGATCACCAGTATATTATTCCCAAAAATACAAAGAGCCGGTCTTTATTAACAAATAATCCAAAGCAATACGAAATAAAATCTCCTTTTGACGGTTTTATTACCAACATTGAGCTTTTCAAAGAACCCGTTGAAAAATCTTATAGGGATAGCCCTTACGCTAATAATTATCTTGTTGTTTTTGAATATTCATGTGATTTTTATGTTAGGTTAATTCATATAGACACTTTATCAGAAGAGGTGAGTTCTTCTTTTGAATTTAATAACCCTAACTCCCAGCATCCAAATGCTTTTCCTAGAATTCCTGTTAGGGAGGGTGCTACGATTGGCACAGTGGGCCCGCACTCTTTTGATTTTCAGATTATGGATACAACAAACCCTGACGAAAATATTTTAAGTCCGGAAAAGATAGACCCTTGGACATCGGTAACGGTTGATACTTTTGATTATGTCTCGGACAGTTTACATAAAGACCTTTTAGCTAAAAATTCAAGAACTAAACAGCCTCCGGGAGGAAAAATTGGATACGACAAAGATGGCACTCTTTTAGGAAACTGGTTTAAAGTGGCAAGGGATAAGAACAATAGAGAAGAATATTGGACTAATAATCTAAGTATTGTCTATGATCATATTGATGAAAGTCAAATAAGGGTGTCTTTGGGAAATTTTGATGGTTATCCTAAAGCATTTGGAGTGAAAGGAAATGCTCCTGACCCGGCAAAAGTAAACGTAAATTCCGGAGTGGTCAAATATGAGCTGGTTAAATTTGATTACCACGACAGTAGTGGAAAAGTATGGGATGAGATTCACTATGTCGAGGGCTTGACGGCAAAAAACACTAATGAAATGGTGGGAGTGGTACTTTTCGAGCTTCAAGGTGACAGGAAGTTGAAGGTGGAGACTTTCTCGGGAAAATCTGCCTCTCAAGTTTTGGGATTTACACAAAATGCCATAACCTACGAAAGATAAGATCTTAACCATCCAACAATCTACATTCCCGGCAATGGCAGAGATTCGTGGACTTCGATTGAACATCCTTCAACCCAATCCAAATGCGGATGGCCTTTGAGCATTTCAACTGCCTCATCCATACTATTTGCCTGCAAAATTGAATAACCAACAACTTCTTTGTCGCTTGGCATTGTCCCAGATTTGGTCACTTTCATTCCATTTCCCAAAGGTGTTCCCATATCTACCATCCCTGCTCCTACTTTTTCTTTCCAAGCAAACCATAGCTCCATTCCCTTTTTCGCCTCCTCAGGAGTAGCGCTTGCCATTTTCATTGCCGCATCCTTTGGCGCGTGGTAAATTACAATAAATTTTTTCAGATTTATCACCTCCTTTACTAGAAACTGTTTACGAATTTCTGTGAGTAATTACAGTTAAATCAACTCTTGGAGTATAACATAAAATGATTAAAATGTCGCTTAATCTTAGCGCCAAACGGTAGCAAATTCTTTAGAGTTTTCCCGATCCAAACCTTGCCACTGCTTTTTCGTGTGCACGTTTTGCTTCAATCTCACGGTCTCGAGTGGGTGCATTTGTAACTAAAGAGTCTATTAACTTTCGGGAAATTTCGGCTACTTCCTCAACAGCACGATTAAACACTTCGTCGTTTAATTTCGAGGGATTGTGAAACCCCGAGATCTTTCTCATGAATTGAAGCGATGCTTCTTTGATCTCCCTATCAGTTGCTGGTGGATCAAAATTAAAAA
>JBBTXK010000085.1:0-9379 GCA_038062315.1 Patescibacteria group bacterium | reverse complement strand
TTGCCTACTCTGATACCTAATGAGGCTTCTTCGGAAACTCCTGAACGGTTACAAAGATTTTTATTGCATGATTACAGCAAAGGTTGTATAATAAAATTATTCTAACACTCTGGTTCTGATATTCCTGCGCAAATTGCGTCTGCCAGAGGCGGTTTAAAAGGATTTAATATGCGTACTGTTACACTTGAAGAATTACTTGAGGCAGGTTGCCATTTTGGTCATCAGGTTACAAGGTCCAATCCCAAAGCCCGCGAGTTTATATATGAGGCCCGCGATAACATCCACATTATAGATCTTGCCAAAACAAAACAAGGACTTGAAGATGCCGGAGCTTTTATTAAAGACTTGGCGTCTCGAAACGGAACGCTTGTTGTTGTTGGGACAAAAAGACAGGGAAGAGGCATTGTTCAGGAAGTCCTTCGAGGAGCTCAGGATAAAAAAGCAGGAGAGGGTCTTTATTATGTTACCAATCGTTGGGTAGGAGGACTTTTGACAAATTTTCAGGAGGTGTCAAAGAATTTTAGAAAATATCACGACTTTATAACCGATTTACAAGATGATGAATTGAAATCAAGATACACGAAAAAAGAGATTGGGCTTTGGGATAAAGAAAGGCAAAAACTAGAGAACCTTTACGGCGGAGTTGCAAATATTACCAAAAAACCAGACGCTTTATTTATAATAGACTCACATTTAGAAGATTTGGCGGTTAGGGAGGCTCGAACAATGCACGTTACAACTGTTGCAATTGTAGATACCAACGCAGACCCTTCGTTGATAGATTATCCAATTCCTGCCAATGATGATGCGGTGGGGTCGATCAAGTTAATTGTAAATTATATTATTGATGCCTGGATCGAGGGAAGAAAAGAGGGAGAATCAAGGGTTAAGAAGGAAATGAATAGTGTAATGAAAATGGCCAAAAAGCTTGAAAAGGAGAAAAAAACAAAGCCAGCAAAGGAGGCAAAGAAGGATGATAAATCTGCAGGCTCTAAAGAAACTGCGTAACGAAACACAAGCGAGTGTTGCTGATTGCCGAAAGGCGCTTGAGGAATCGGATGGCGATTATAACAAAGCAATTGTTTGGCTTAGAAAACATGGTATTGAAAAGGCTGGGAAGAAGGCGGATCGGACTACATCGCAAGGTTTAGTTGAATCATATATTCACCAGAATGGAAAAGTTGGGGCAATGGTAGAGGTATTATGTGAAACTGATTTTGTGGCGCGAACTTCGGAGTTTAAGACCTTGGCTCACGAAATAGCTATGCAAATAGCAGCGATGAATCCTAAAAACGTTGATTCTTTATTAAAACAAGAATACATTAGGGACAGTTCAAAAACAATAGAAAGTTTGATAAAAGAAGCAATTGCGAAATTGGGAGAGAATATAGTCGTAAAAAACTTTACTCGCTTTGAAATTTAGTTTATGGATACAATTATTAACGAGACAAGATCGAAGATGCAGAGAGCGTTACAGATTTTGATAAGCGATATTGCAACTGTTAGGACAGGACGCGCGACACCGGCTCTAGTTGAAAATGTAATAGTTAGTGTTTATGGGGGGACACAAAGATTGAAGATTAAGGAACTTGCGACAATTTCCGCATCCGATCCTCAGACTTTGGTTTTGTCTCCTTTTGACACATCTATACTTCCCGAAATACAAAAAGGCATAATGGAAGCAAATATTGGACTCACTCCAGCAACAGATGGCAATGTGATCCGTATTGTTATTCCGCCATTGTCAGAGGAGAGAAGAATGGAGCTTATTAGGCTTATGAAGCAAAAGCTTGAAAATGGCAGAATAACACTTCGCCAAATTCGCCAGGACGCGAGAAACATTATCAGAAAAAAGCACATTGATAAAGAAATGTCAGAAGAAGAAATGTATAGGCTTGAAAAAGAAATACAAAAAATAACCGATGAGATAATGCTCTCGGTTGATGAGATGGGTAGAAAAAAGGAGGGAGAACTCCTGCAAATTTGAAATTTTCAATTTTTAATTTTCATTGAATTTTTAATGTTTAAATTTTAAATTTTAAATTAGTCTATGTTAATGACAATCTTAGTTTTTTTAATCATCTTAAGCGTTTTAGTCCTAATCCACGAGCTGGGGCATTTTTTTGTGGCAAAGAAATTAGGGGTAAAAGTCGAAGAGTTTGGCTTTGGATTTCCGCCCCGCGCCTTGAGTTTTAAAAAAGGAGAAACGATTTATTCTATTAATTGGTTGCCGATTGGAGGGTTTGTAAAGCTGTATGGAGAAGATGAGGCCGGAGGCGGTCAGTTCAAAGTTCAATCCTTCGACAAAGCTCAGGACAAGAGTTCAAAGTTCAAAGTTGACGATAGGCAGCGGGCGTTTTTTAGCCGTTCAGTCTGGCAAAGAGCGTATATTGTTGTTGCCGGGGTTATTATGAATGCGATATTAGCCAGCATTATTTTTTATATTTTTCTTTTTATATCGGGTTTTAAAACAGAGCTGCCGCTTATTTCTCCCCATAATTTCTTTGGAGTTAATCAAAAGAATGTGAGTGATGTTGTGATAAGCGGGATCGCAAAAGATTCTCCCGCAGAGAAAGCAGGCCTTAAGGCCGAGACAAAAATAATTTCTATAAACAGGCAAAAAATATCAACGAGCAATGAATTTATAGAAATCGTTAATAAGAATAAAGGAAAAGAGATCGTAGTAGAATGGAGAGATCTAAGGACAGAGATTATTCATAAAACTCATGTTATTCCTCGTCTGGCGCCTCCAAAAGATCAGGGAGCGTTGGGGGTCGCGCTTTTTTCTATATCAACAGCAGTATTAGATTACGAAACTCCCATCCAAAAAATCTTTTCAGGAGTAACGCACCCTATAAATCTAATGAGTTACAACTTTGATGTTATGGGAAAACTTATAAAAATCTCTTTTGAGAAAAAGACCACAGAACCTATAAGTCAAGGCATAGCAGGGCCGATAGGAATTGCTTCTGTTACCGGAAGCATACTAGAAATACAGAATTTAAAAGAAAAAATATTAGCGCTTCTCAATTTGACAGGTATTTTATCTATTTCTTTGGCATTTTTTAATATTTTGCCGATTCCGGCACTAGACGGAGGAAGGCTGTTTTTTATTCTCATAGAGGGTTTCACTGGAAGAAAAGTAAATCAAAAGATAGAATCTTTTGCACATAGCATTGGAATGGTGTTGCTTCTTGGTTTGATGGCATTAATCACTTTTAAGGATATTCAAAAATTGCTTTTTGGATTTTTTTCTCTTAGTCCGTGAAGATAGAAATAGTTCAAAACTCAAAACAAGGCTTAGAAACTGCGAAACGCCTCATTTATAAAATTGTTGAGTCAAAAACAGCCCTTTTTTTATCGGGAGGCACGACACCAAAACCACTTTACAAATCACTGGCGAAGGAAAAAAAATTACATGTTGGAGCGATAGCAATGGTTGATGAGCGATTTGGACAGCCCAACCACCACAGTAATGAAAGAATGATAAGAGAAACGGGATTTATAGATTATTTATCCGCAAAAAATGTTCCATTTTATTCAATTCTCGGCCAATCCCTAGGCGTGAAGCAAAGACGCCCCGGGGGCGTAAACAGAGAAAGGCGACACCTGGAAGGTGTCAGTATAATTGCTAAAGAGTACGACAGGAAAGTAAAGGGGCTTCTGTCGAGTTTTCCCAAAAGTGTTGCTATTATGGGGATTGGGGAAGACGGGCACATCGCTGGCTTGCCAGAAAAATCTCAAATCTCATCAGGCGATCGCCTGATCAAATCTCAAACTTACGTAATAGGGATCGATGATTTTCCGGGAGAGTTTAAGGAGAGGATTACTCTGACATTTAACGCTTTATCGAAAATGGATTTATTGATAGTGTTAGTTTTTGGTTCTGCAAAGAAGACCGCTTTGAGTCTTATGTTTGCGAAAGGCGCAGAAGAAATTCCGGCACGATTTTACACAAAACCTGCAATATCAGAAAAAACCATTTTAATTACAGACCAGAAGGTGTAAACTAAAGGGTGTCATGTTGAGCAGAGCGAAACATCTCTGCTGTCGGTAATAGGAGATTCTTCTCCCGATAGTCATCGGGATCAGAATGACATTGTGAATATGGACTCTCCATTCGTAATGATCATCTTTGGGGCAACAGGGGATTTAATGAAAAACAAATTGCTGCCAGCCCTCTTTAAGCTATATCAGGAAAAAAAATTTGAAGAAAAATTCTACATTGTAGGATTTGCGCGCCGTCCTTTTACAAATCAAGAATTTAGAAGAGATGCGGCTAACCATCTGCGTTCTATTAATTTGTATTATAGAAGTTTTGAGTCCTTTAAAAATAATCTATATTATCAACAAGGGGATTTTAACGATCCTAGGGGTTATAAAGAACTGATAAAAACTTTGAAAATATTTGACAGGAAACATAGAGAGTGTATTACCAGATTTATTTATCTTGCAACGCCTCCTAATTATTATGAAGGAATCTTGGAGAATTTGCGTAAAACTAAGTTAAGCGAAGGTTGCGGCCGGAAAAATAACAAATGGACGCGGATTATTGTAGAGAAACCTTTTGGAAAAGATTTAGATACGGCAATAAGGTTGGATAAAAAACTATCTCATCTTTTTGAAGAGAAACAAATTTTTAGAGTAGATCATTATTTAGGCAAGGAAACAGTACAAAATATGGCTGCATTTAGATTCGCAAATGGAGTTTTTGAGCCTCTTTGGAACAAGAACCATATTGACCATATTCAAATAACGTTTTCCGAAGAAAAAGGAATCGGGAATCGCGGAAAATTTTTCGATGGGGTTGGTCTGCTTCGCGACGTTGGCCAAAATCATTTAATGCAGCTCATTGCGGCAGTCGCGATGGAACAGCCAAAGAGTTTTACAAAAGAATATTTACGTAACGAACGGGCCAAAGTAATAAAAGCTATACGTCCGATAGAAGAGAAAGACGTTTCGAAATTTGTTGTTCGCGGTCAATATAAAGGTTATATAAGAGAGAAAGATGTTCCAAAGGACTCCAATACTGAAAGTTTTGTCGCAATGAAATTTTTTATAGATACGCCAAGACTGCAAGGGATCCCATTTTATGTCCGAGCCGGGAAGAAAATGCCAGAAAATATTGTTGAAATATCTATAGTTTTTATCCAAACTTGTCATGTCTTATTTAGAGAATATGGATGTCCGGAAATAGACAATGTACTGACTATTAGAATTCAGCCGGACGAAGGAATCAGGCTTCGGCTGATTGCCAAAAAGCCCGGGACAAAATTAGCGCTCCAGACAGTAAGTATGCATTTTACTTACGAGGAAGCATTTAAAACAAAGGGGGTAGAAGCGTACGAGAAAATACTGGTTGATATTTTTGCGGGAGATCAAACGCTCTTTAATCGCTCCGATGAGTTAGAAAGTTCCTGGAAATTTATAACAAAGATATTAAACGGATGGAAGAATGGAGACTCGAAATTAACAATATACCAAGAAGGAACTTGGGGGCCAAAAGAAGCACTTACGCTTATAGAAAAGGATGGAAGGGGGTGGTTATAATAAATTAACCTAATTTATCTAATTAACCTAATTTCTAAGTTGGAACTTGGGATTTATTTAGGTTAATTAGAAATTAGAGAAATTAGAAATTATTGCAGCTATGAGAATAGGATTTATAGGTTTGGGGAAGATGGGAGGTAGGATGGTAGTAAAATTGCTTCAAGAACAGCACGAGCTGGTTGTTTGGAACAGATCGCAAAAACCTCTAGAGGAATTGAGAATCAGGAATCAGGAATCAAGAAGAGAAAAAAACCATAATTCAAAATTCATAATTCATGATTCAACGATTGGGAATTTAGAAATAGCTAAAACTATAGAGGAGCTTGCTAAATTGTTAAAGACGCCACGCATAGTGTGGGTGATGGTGACGGCTGGGGTGGCGACGCAGAAGATATTAGATGAGTTGGTAAAATTTGTAGAAAAAGGAGATATTGTTATTGATGGAGGAAATAGTTATTACAAAGATACTGAGAAGAGATTTAAAGACTTTAGGACTAAAGGAATTAAGTTTTTGGGAATTGGGGTAAGCGGTGGAATAATTGCTGGAAAAGAGGGATATCCACTAATGGTTGGAGGAGATAAATCTGCATACGAGTTTGTAAAGCCAATATTAGATTCTTTGAGTAAACCAAATGGAGGACATGAATATTTTGGCGAAGGGGGCTCGGGGCATTTTGTCAAAATGGTTCATAATGGCATTGAGTATGGCATTATGCAGAGTCTCGGTGAGGGGTTTGGGGTTTTGGAGAAGGCGCCGTACAGGTTTGATTTAGAAAAAATATCAAAGCTTTGGCAGAGAGGAACTCTAGTATCTGGTTTTATGCTTGATCGAGCAGTTGAGGTTTTCTCCAAACCATCAATACTAGATAGTATTGATGGTTATATCGAAGAGTCCGGCGAAGCCGGATGGATGGTTGAAGAGGCGAAAGAAATGGGATCTCCTATTGAAATTATCGAAAAATCATTGGAGTTTAGAAAAAAATCTCAAAAAGACAAGTCCATTCAGAACTCCTTTGCCGCAAAACTTATCGCATCACTTCGTCAGGCATTTGGGGGACATGAAGTTAAAAAAAGATTTACTTTCTCCGCAAAGGCGACGAAATAACAACAGAGTCTGCATTTTTTATTATTTTGGCCCACAGTCTAATGATTTTATATTGTTCTTTTAGGCTTAGGTGTTTTGTCAAGGGTAAGCTTTGATGCGGGATAGAAAATTCTGCTGTACTGATGTCCTTAGGATCTTGACTTGTTGCTTGATACCATAAAACTGTCCTTAGGGCGTCTAGGGTGAATGATCCAGGATTTATAATTAGACTTTTTACTTCACCCCGTGGGTTAGAGAAAACCGTTAAATAATCTAAATGTTCGGGCGATGGCATATTTGTGGATTATATCTTATTTTTGTAACAAATTCTATGAATACTTCGAATACACCTAACTTATTTGTCTCGACAAGCATATTGAAAAGTTCTGTCTAAAATTTGGGAACTAGATTTGGAAAGGGATGGATGTTATACTAGGGTGAAGTGAATACTGCAACTGTTGATGATTTTCAGAAATTGGATATTCGGGTGGGGAAAATTATAAAAGTTGAAGATTTTCCTGAGGCTCGGAAACCCTCATTTAAGTTAACAATTGATTTTGGCGGCGAGATTGGTATAAAGCGATCGAGCGCGCGACTTGTAAAGTATTACAAAAAAAAAGACTTAATAAATAAAAAAGTGTTGGGTGTTGTAAATTTTCCCCCTCGCCAGATTGGGCCTTTTATGTCGGAAGTTTTGACGCTTGGCGTTCCAGACGAAGAACATGAATGTGTTTTGATTATTCCTGATAAAGATCAAGCAATAATTGGAGGAAAGCTCTTTTAGGATTATGAGATACTCGAAATTATTTGGAAGAACAATCAAAGAAACGCCTAAAGATGAGGTGGCGGTAAATGCCAAACTATTAACAAGAGGAGGATTTGTAAAGCGTGAGATTGCAGGAGTATATAATTATTTGCCGCTTGGACTTCGTGTTTTGAATAAAATCTCAAATATAGTTAGGGAGGAGATGAATGTGATTGGCGGACAGGAATTGCTATTGAGCTCTCTACAAAATAAAGAATCATGGGAAAAAACAAAAAGATGGAATAGTTTTGATGCACTGTTTAAACTTACAAGTATTTTAGATCATCAATATCCCTTAGGCCCAACACACGAGGAGGTAATAGTTCCTCTTGCAAAACAGTTTATCAGTTCCTACAAAGATTTGCCTTTAGCAGTCTATCAAATTCAGACTAAATTTAGAGATGAGAAACGTGCAAAGTCAGGAATTTTAAGAGGCCGCGAATTTTTAATGAAGGATTTATATTCCTTTCATGCAGATGAAAAAGATTTTAATAACTATTATGAAGCAGCAAAAAAAGCATATAAAAAAGTTTTTCAAAGAGTGGGTTTAAACGCGATAGAAACTCAAGCATCTGGCGGAGCATTTAGTAAGTTTTCTCACGAGTATCAGGTAATTGCTGAGAATGGCGAAGATGAAATTATTTATTGTCCTGGGGGCGACTTTAGTTCAAATCTGGAAATTAGCCCTGTTCGCGAAGGAAAGCAGTGCGATTTAGGGCATGGACCTTTGAAAAAAGCAAAGACTATTGAAGTTGGCAACATATTTCCTCTTGGTACAAAATTTTCTGATGCTTTTGGCTTAGCTTACAAAAACAAAGAAGGGAAAAACATACCTGTTGTCATGGGATGTTATGGAATTGGAATTTCAAGACTGATGGGTGCGATTGTCGAAGTTCATCATGATGAAAAAGGGATTGTGTGGCCAAATCAAGTGGCTCCTTTTAGTTGCCACTTGATAACAATTAACAAGGAACAGTTAACACGTAACAAAACGGATGATGTTTATAACAATTTAACTGAGGCTGGGGTTGAGGTTTTGTACGACGACCGGGAAGATGTATCGGCAGGAGAAAAGTTTGCGGATTGCGATCTAATTGGGATTCCGGTTCGATTGGTCGTCGGTCAAAAGACAGGAGATAAAATAGAATGGAAGAAAAGAACTGATGCAAAAACAGAACTTTTGGATGTAGAAGAAGCTATTAAAAGACTAGAGGAAAGAAGATAAAAAAGGAAGCTTGATGCCAAAGACTTTTATCCAAAATATAGAGTAGCCTAAAAGAAAAACAGCAATTGCAAAGACCACCAAAATCCAGCGCCAGCCCCATTTTCCTTCCGCTTGTTTATTTTGGGTTGGAGAATTATATGCAACAATAGTAGGGGTAATTAGCGGATGCGGTTGAAAAGAAGGTTGCGGGAAAGAGATTGGTGGTTGGGAAATAATTTGAGGCCTAGATCTAGGCCAACTGGATTGAGAGATTACGGGTGCTTGTGTGATAGGTGGCGGCGCCGCTTGTGGAGTCTTGATATTCATCACGCTATCGTAGGCTTCCTTAAGTTTGGGATCAAGAGATATTTTTTGATGCGGGTTCATATTTAAATAGTCTAAATAATATAGTCTTTTATTTTGTTCTATTTGTCAAGGCTTTAGTCATGCTGTATACTAAATGCTTGATACTTCGGCTTATGAAAATTATCGTAACACACACATCGCCTGATTTGGATGCAATAACGTCAATCTGGCTAATTAGAAAATTTTTGCCGGGATGGGAAGACGCGGTAGTGAAATTCGTTCCAGCGGGAGAGAGGTTGAGCACGTTGAGGTCGCTTCGTCAGTTCAATGAAGTCGCTCGGGGTCCTGTCAGAAGTTTCCCTCCCGCCAGTGCTCCGCTAGTCTCGCTTAGCGCCGAACGCGTGCGCGCTGTCGGGAGCCTTTCCACTTT
>JBBTXK010000084.1:0-9392 GCA_038062315.1 Patescibacteria group bacterium | reverse complement strand
AAAGGATCCCCATCTTCTGCCTTGGTATGGGGCACAAAACCATAATTAAACGGGTAATTCATTTCTGTGAACAAAAATCTGTCAACAAAAATAAATCCTGAGTCTTTGTCAATCTCATATTTCACACTAACTCCCTGCGGAATTTCAATAAAAACATTCACTTCTTCCGGCGCATTCTTCCCAACCGGTAATTTCTTAATATTCATTAATTCTTTTCACCTCCTCTTTTTGGTTATTAAATATCCAATGTTGCTGTTCGGGCGTTTGATTGTATAAATTGTTTTCTTGGCGGGACTTCGTCTCCCATAAGCATTGTAAATACCGCATCTGCTTCTTCTGCGTCTTCTACATTTACTTTTTTCAAAACTCGGTTTTCCGGATTCATAGTCGTATCCCATAACTGATCTTTGTTCATTTCCCCAAGACCTTTGTATCTTTGGACATTTATCGCAGAGTTATTGATTTTCATTTCTTTGAAGACTTTTTCTTTTTCTTCATCGGAATATGCGTATCTGATATCTTTTCCTCTTTGCAATTTATACAAAGGCGGCTGGGCAATATACAAATATCCTGAGTTGATGATTGTCTGCATGTGGCGATAGAAAAATGTCAAAAGCAAAGTTTCTATATGTTCTCCGTCAACATCCGCATCAGTCATAATAATTATTCGGTGATACCTCAATTTTTCAAATTTTATAGTCTCTCCTATTCCCATTCCAAGAGCAATAATCACATTCTTTAGCTCTTCGTGTTCGATTATCTTGTCAAGACGGGCCCTTTCAGTATTCAAAATTTTTCCTCCGATCGGAAGGATCGCCTGAAATTTCCTATCGCGTCCGCCTTTGGCAGTGCCTGCGGCAGAATCTCCCTCAACCAGGTACAATTCCGAAACACTTGGATCTTTTTCCTGACAATCTGCTAATTTTCCGGGAAGACTTGATCCTTCAAGAGCGCCCTTTCTAAGAATTGCCTCTTTTGCTGCTTTTGCCGCCAAGCGCGCTTTGGCCGCCAGATACACCTTCTCCAATATTTTTCTTGCCTCTCCCGGATTTTCTTCAAAATATGTACTAAGTCCTTCTTTGACTATTGTTTGGACAACAGGCTGGATTTCGGAATTGCCTAATTTTCCCTTTGTCTGCCCTTCAAACTGAATTCTGTCTTGGGGCATTTTGATAAAAACAACAGCAGAGAGTCCTTCTTTTGTGTCGTCTCCTGTTATTGAATCTTCTTCGTCTTTGAAGCTTCCGATTTTTTTACCATAATCATTAATTGCGCGGGTTAAGGCCATTCTAAAGCCAGTTAAATGCGTACCGCCGTTAACAGTATTAATTACATTCACATAGCTTTGTACATTTTCCGCATAACCGTTGTTGTACTGCAAAGACACTTCGATTTCCACATCTCCCTCTTGTTTTTTGATAAAAATAGCTTCGTGAAGAGGCCCCTTATTTTCATTGAGCTTTTCAACCAAAGATGTTATCCCTCCCTCAAAATAATAATTTACTTCTTTCTCAGGGTCGCCCCTTTTATCGTATAGGTGGAAATAAAGACCTGGGATAAGATACGCTCTTTCTCTTATAGCTTTTTTTACTATCTCATAGTCGAAAGTAGTTGTTGAAAAGACTTTTTTGTCCGGATAGAAAGTTACCACAGTGCCAGTCGCTAATTGAAAATTTGAAGAATCGACTTCTTTGACTGGCTCCTTAGGCACTCCCCTTTCGTATTCCTGTCTATAAACTTTTCCATTTCTTTTCACCTCGATCCACATAAGACTTGATAGCGCATTTACAACCGATGCTCCAACGCCGTGCAACCCCCCAGAAATTTTATAGGCAGAGCCGCCAAATTTTGCTCCTGCATGAAGCTTGGTCATGACAATCTCAAGAGCGCTCTTTTTGTATTGCGGCATGATTTCTACTGGAATCCCGCGGCCATCATCAATAACTGTTGCGCTTCCATCACTGTTTAGAGTAATCAAAACATTTTTAGCAAATCCAGCCAATGCCTCATCCACAGCATTGTCTATAATTTCCCTTAAAGATTCATGAAGACCAGTTATGTCGGTAGACCCAATATACATCCCAGGCCTTTTTCTCACCGGCTCCAAGCCTTCTAAGACTTGTATATGTTTTGCAGAGTAGTCAGAGGATGTTTTAGCCTTAATTTCGGATTGTTTAGGCGACGCCATAAAGATAATATTACCAGAAAAAAACAAAAATTACCAGCCCGAAAAAGCCAAAAAGAAGCCAGCTTCCAACATCGGTGTTGTTTGGCTTCGAAGCTAAGGATAATTGCTTCCGATACGGGATCGGTACAGATACGACGAAACGGTAAAATTCACAAACAAGGTTTGTGGGAGAATGATGGAAAAAGCTAAGTTTATTTCCTCGCAGGAAGCAGTTTTTTTACCCTCACAAATTGATCTCTAAATCTCGCATCCACATTTCTAAATACTTTTGACTTACCCTCAATACTAGATAGTATCGATGGTAAAAGTCAAGGGATTAGTTTTATTTCGTTGTTAATTCGTCTGGATCGATCTTTCTTGATCCAAAAAAAGATATCTCAGGATGCTTTGATTGTATGCTGGTAAGATTATGTCTGTATAAGACTACATACTTTGTGTTCGGTGCTGCTTCTCTCATTATTCGTTTTTGCTTTTCTTTTGGGTCATTTGCTGGAGACCATAAGGCCGCCGTAACCTCAATAATTGTTACAGCTCCATTCGGTTTTCTAATATAAAAGTCTGGGATTGTTTTTTCCGTCTTTCCATCCTCTGTAGTGTGCTCGAATTCATATGGCTCATATCGTATTTCTGCGCCAGACAATTTATTCCTAAGTAGCAAATATAACTGCTGTTCAATAACTCCTCGTATGTCTGGATGGTTTCCATTGCTTTCAGGATCTGCTTCCTTGCTGTTCATAAAAACAAGCTAAACGCTTCTAATCTTTTTTCTTAAAGTTTCTACCGCATAGTTTATTATATATTTTGGACGATTTATTATTAGGTCTTGGGCGTGAAGATATTCGACGTCTTGTCCGCCGAAGCCGCGTTTGAAAAAAGAAATGCCCGCAAATCTGTGCTCCCACTTGTCAAGTGGGGAGACTCCCCAGAAGTTGTAGCGAGTCATTCCTCGTATTTTTGCCTCTTTGATCGCTTCCCATTGGATAAGGTAAGCGCCCGGATAATTTCTCCCCTCATCTGTACTGGCGCCATAATGATAAACGGCTTCTTGACCATAAAAAATAATTATAGCTTCTGCTAAGAGTTTATTATCAAGCTCAGCTCTATAGAGCAACGCTTTGTTTTTTTGAGAAAACATCTTGAATTGTTCGTTCAAAAATTCAAAAGAAAACGGTACAAACTTTTGTCTTCTGGCCGTAGCTATTTGTAAGTCGTAGAATTCCTTTATCAAAGAAAGCTCTTGATAGTGACGGGCTGCTTTTAATTGGTAACCAGTTACTTTTATCCCAAGAGTTATTGCCTTCTTAACTTCATACCTTGTTGTTTTTCTCATATTTTTAAGTAGTTCTTCCTCTGGTTTTGTAATATCTAATTGGGAAGTTAGTTCTGCGTGGAGATGCATAGGAGCATTAATAAAACCGTTTTGTTTAAAGATATTCTTTGAGAAATCGTTAGACTCAAGTTGTGGACGAACTCTTACAAAAACGCAGTTTTGTTCTTTTGCGATTCTTTTTATTTCGTTAACAAAGGCTTCTATTAGATCGGATTTATCCCAATCAATAATCGGGCCGCCTGGCACTGTTAGATATCGTCCTCGTTTCGCATCCTCAACAATAGAAAGCATCACGCCGACAAGCTTACTGCCTTCGTAGAATCCGGTTCTTTGAATGTTATTCTTTAGCGCTTGGTGGAATTCTCCCCAATACCACGATTGCAGGAAGTTTGCTTCGGGATGCAAGGACATAAAATCTTCCCAGATTTTTTTGTTATCAATTTGTTTTATTGTGATTTTAGCCATTGGTTTATCTTTAAAGAGATGTTTTTTGCATCAATTTCCGACACGTTTATATGAGTTGGTAAATTAAGAATCGTATCTGCCGCAGTCTTCGTATTTTTAAGATTATTATCGACGCTATCATACCAAATATCCGAAACATAAACGCCCCTGTTCTTAAGATAACTAATAAGAGATTTTCTGTTTATTACAAAAATAGGATAACGAAGGCATGAAGACAATTTAATGTTGTTCGTGGTATGCCTAGAAATTATTTTTTTATCCAGTATACTATTATATATATTAGCAATTTCCTTTCTATGTCTAAGGTTGTTATTAAGATTCTCAAACGCTTCAATGACTGAGTAAGCGTACCAGCTTGGCAGAATGTATTTAGAGTAAAAACTTTCATTCATGGGCTTGGATAACAAGTTCAAAGATTTCAGAACGAAATGAATAAGCTCGCCGAGGCCAATTGGATAAGTTTTGCGAATTATAAAAGTAAAAATAGGGTAGAGACGGTCGAGAAATTGTTGTTTAAAGCTGACATTATTCAATTGCTTCATTGCTTCATTGTTGTATTTTTTGTTTCTTATAATTAACGCTCCGCCGGAGACAGCATCAATCATTTTATCTTGACTAAAAGAAAGAACAACAAAATCACCAATAATTCCAGCTTCTTTACCATTTTTATAGACCGTTTTGACACTATGTGCAAGATCTTCTATTAAGACAAGATTGTTATCTTTACAAATTTTTGCGATTTTCTCTATATCGCAGGGATATCCTAGCGTATTTTGGATGATTACCACTTTTATTTTCGGATTTTGTTTTAGAGCAAGGTCAAGTGATTTGGCTGAAAAGTTTAGATCGCGATCATCAATATCAATAAGTTCAACGTCATAGCCTTCATAGTCTGCTGCTCTATAAACAGCAAAACAAGTAAATCCATTAATTGCAACAAAGCTTCCTTTTGGAAGTTTTAATATTTCAAGGGCGAGTCCTATGGCTTCTCTTCCTTTATAGACGAGAATTGCGCGGCCCTCATATTTTTTCTCTAACAATTTTACAAGTTTTTCTTTATGCGAATTATTATTTTGCCCAAATAAGGCTTTTAAAACAAAGCCAAAGTTGTAATTTGAGCCTAAAGAGTTAAAGATATTCATAAATTAAATTGTTTCATTGTTGAATTGTTTCATTGTTGCCTCCCCTGCCTGCCGGCAGGCAGGCTAACCCCTCCTTTCTAAGGAGGGGAATAAAAGGGGTGGTTAACAATGTAGCAATTTAGCAATCGAACAATTATAATCCAACTGCATTAATAATAATATCTGCTACATCTTCTGCGTGACTAAACTGCGGCGAGTGTCTTGCGCCTTTAATAACACATAATTTTGAGTTTCTTATTTGTTTATTCATGATTTTTCCATCAGAAAGTGGCGTAATTTCGTCGTTTTCTCCCCAAATAATTAAAGTTTTGACGATAATTTTGTCAAGACTTAGGGATTTGTCCGAGTTTATAAGATTAATCATGGTTTGGCGCATGGTAGGGCTGGCATTTTTATAATCGCTTTCCCCTATTACTCTATATAAAAAACTTCTAAGCTTTTCGGAAGAGCTTAACTTTTTGCCAATCTGCGCAATGCCTTTGAATATAAATCTTTTTGTTCTTATTCCCAAATCATCATGATATACTCCGCCGCTATCAATCAAAATTAAGCGATCTAATTTTTGCGGATATTTAATTGCAAAGTTAAGCGCAATGCGACCGCCATTTGAGTGGCCGATAAGTACAACTTCATTGTTAAATTGCTTCATTGTTAAATTGCTGACTTCTTGATTGTCTACTTTCTGTTTCAACCACTCTACATAATCATCTATTGTCCACTCTCGATCTACTGACTCTGTAAGCCCTGGAATTTTGAGAAGAGCAGGCTTGATTCCTTTTTGTTTTAACAATTTGACGAAAGGCTCCCATTTTTCTGTTGAATACGTCCAGCCGTGCAAGATAAAAACCTGCTCTGCCGGCAGGCGGGCTTTATTTACAGTCCCCATTGTTTTCTCCTTAATTGCCAAATTTTTTCGCGCCTGCATAATTTTTTGACATCGTTTTTGTCGGCAAGTAAATGTTCAATAATTCCTTCCAAAAATCTTGCTCCTTTGAATAATACCACTTCCCCACCCTTTAGATTGTTTATTAAATAATCCAATGTGCCTTTGGGCATAAGGAACTTTACTACCTTGTCATCCTGAACTTGTTTCAGGATCTCATACGTATACTTTGAAACTCTTGGTCCAACAAGAATGACTTTCACTAGTTTCATTGATGCGATCAAACTTCCCAGCTTTTCATGTTCCTCCTGTTCTTCATTGCCCAGCTCTATCATGTCTCCCAAAACTAACCATTTTTTATCACTTGGGTATTGATCAAGCATTCCAAGAATGGACATTACGCCATCGGGCGTTGCGTTGTAAGAACTATCTATTATAATAGTATTATTAATTCCTTTAAAGAAGCTACATCTTCCAGGGGGAAGGCTAAATTTAGAGAATGAAAGATCTGGTTTTATCTTAAGAAAATCAAGTAAAGCAAGCGTCATTAGAATTGAATAAGATGCTTCTTTGGGAAGGAGCGCATTAATTGAGTAATCTTTTCCATTAATCCTGAATTCTGTATGGTCTTTAAAAACTTTGTAATTATTTAGTTCTGTTTGAGTGACTTTTTCAACTTTGGCTTTTGACCTATTTAACTGATTTTTGATTAATTCTGAATCACCATTAACAATCGCAAGAGACTTGGTCTCTTCCAGAAAATATCCAAACTCGTACGCGATTGCGTCTTCAACCTTAAAGGTAGTTTTTCTCCTCCTATTCTGTGTCATTGCGAACCAGTCCGCAGACTGGTGTGGCAATC
Organism: Patescibacteria group bacterium; assembly: GCA_038062315.1. Taxonomy (GTDB): domain Bacteria; phylum Patescibacteriota; class Microgenomatia; order Levybacterales; family UBA12049; genus JACOXT01. The sequence continues at coordinate 2,522 of JBBTXK010000084.1, read as the reverse complement.
CCTTTCCGTCGGCAAACAGGTCTTTTGATTGAGATTGCTTCGTCTCAGGCTTCGCCTGATCCTCGCAATGACATTTTTTTACAATAGAATCAAAATTCACTGTGTGAGTTCTACTAACATTTGTCCATAGTGTAACTTCTGGTTTCAACAATTCTGCCAAAAATTTTCCCTCATAAGGCCTATCACAATCTGCTTCGACAATATATAGTTTTTCTTTCGGCGGATTTTTAAATGCGGTAAAAGGAGCGGTAAGAAAAAGATATACCCATTCTTCAGGTGTTAAGTTTTTACGCCTTAAACCCAAGATATCAAACGGTATTCCATAGCTACTATTCGCCTGGTGAGAATATCTTGCCTTTTCTTGCAACTGAGACTCAATAAGATGCAAAAGCGTTGTTTTCCCGCTTGACCCTGTCACTACTATTATAATAGGTTTCCAAATCGCAAGCTGAATCTGCGCAAAGAATCTAAAATAGTAGGCAATGGGAAAATAGAATAGTTTTTTAAGTTTGTTTATCATCTTAAATCTGCGTCATTCGGGAAGGGATGCACCAGACGGTGCGTCCCGACTCCAGAATCTCTCTCGTTTTCTTCAAGATGTAAAGAGATGCTGGACAAGCCAGCATGACGGAATTAGAAACATTTTTCAGACAAGCTTAGCAGCTAATGAGTATTTTATCAGTTATAGACAAAATATTCTATAAACTTGTCAGCACACGACAAACGAACAGCATATTGCACTATGGGATATAGATTATATTGAAAATTTATGGTATGATATGTAACATTATGAGCTTAGGAGAACACATAGGTATATCTGATGAGGCTAAACTTCCGCATGAACAAAATAGAGCGATAATAGGATTTACTAAATCCCCAGAGGGTATGGATGTTATAGGTATGACTGTAAATGGAAAAGAGTGGATTCTATTAGCAACAATGCCGGCTATTACTGCAGACCGGGTTCGAGTCCAGCTCAAAGAAGAGCATGATATTGATAGCTTGCCAGGTCTTCCTTTTGATTGGCGAACATCTCTGCAAAAAAGGAATTGATACTGGTTGAGGGTCTTAAGCAAGTAAGAAAGCCATTGAGATCTGGGAGCAATTTAATGGGCGTAGAAGTGAACAATCCAGTCGGAGTATATGTTCCTGCTGAAAAATTAGATGAAGCGCCAAAATCTGTTAGATTGTTCTAATGGATCGGAAATTATCTTCTAACATAGGGTGTTTTTGGATTGGAATTTCATAGCTTTCAACCTCGGGTGTTAAATAGGTTTGAACCTAAGGATTACCACTTGCAATCAAGAGCAACAAAAGTTATTCTGGTATTGTGCCGTACAGAAATGAAGTTTTGGCTCCCGAGCAAATTTATCATATTTTCAACAGAGGGGTAGCTTCTGCCCCAATATTTTTGAGTCCTAAAAGTTACTCGAGATTTTTGGATTTAGTTGACTATTACCGTTTCTCAAATACTCCATGCAGTTTTTCCAGATTATTAAATTTACCAAGAGAAGAAAGAGAAGGCATACTGACAAGACTCAAAAAAGAAAGTGCTCTTCATGTAGAGGTATTAGTTTACTGTCTTATGCCAAATCATTTTCATTTTCTCTTGAAGCAAGTTACGGACAATGGAATCTCTACATTTATGAGAAATCTTCAAAATAGTTATGTAAAATACTTTAATATTAAAAATGAACGGGTTGGACCATTATTCCAGTCTATGTTTAAAGCTGTTAGAGTTGAGACGGACGAACAATTGCTTCATGTTTCAAGATATATACATCTTAATCCGTCAACAGCTTATATAGTGGAGCCTGAAAATCTTGAGGATTATAGGTGGTCATCATATAGAATTTATTTAAACAAAGACTCTGTCGATCAATCTTTCGTAAATCCTGCATTTGTTTTAGACTTCTTTAAAAGTGGGAAAGATTATGGAAAGTTTGTAATTGATCAAGCGGATTACCAGAGAGAACTTGATAAAATTAAACACCTAATTCTTGAATAATTCCTTATGTTCAAAGCTATTTAACCTCGGGTGTTAAATAGGTTCAAACGTAAGGATGGGATTTGATTCTTTGGTATTGTGGTTTGAGACTCAAAAAAACTTAGAGATTTAGGAAAAGGTTCTCGAGGGCGAGGCGGGGGTTGACGTTGGTGGTTTTAAGTACGACGTAGGTTTTTTGGAGAGATATTAAGATATTGAGATGTCGCGAAGCTATTTCGTAATCAGTCATTCTGGCTTGTCCAGAATCTCTTATCGCCGTTAGGGATTGTGGAGTCGTCCCGCTCAGCGGGACTCCCAAGAATGACGAAGTAAAGACATTGTTCTTATACTTTCTCATTATTTTTTCAATCAGTAATTGTCTCGTGACAAGAATCATCTTCTCAACCCAAGGAATTATCTCATCTTTATTTTTTGCGATATCTTGGGCGAGTTTTAATCTACCCCCGACTCCGCTTGATAACAAAGATATTAAGATATTGAGGTACTGAAAGCTTACTTCTTTTGAAAGCCCGAA
>JBBTXK010000083.1:0-8128 GCA_038062315.1 Patescibacteria group bacterium | reverse complement strand
AAAAAGCGGACATTTCTATATTGCTCAAATAGGACATTATCATATTGCTGCTACACAAAGTTCGGAGCACTTGACTAAAAGATAGCATTGGGGTATGCTTAAGGAGATTTCTCCAAAACAAAAAAGTAGGTGAATTGACTTTGAGGTGCCTATATGGTATAAGGAAAGAACTTCTTCCTACGGGAGGATTATAGTTATGATAAGTCGAGCTGAATTGGGTTCATCTGGTGGTGCTAATAATCATGAGATTCCCGCTCGTGGCAGAATAGAATTAAGAATGGGAGACCCTAGGCTGGATGCGAAAGAATTGGCAAGGTTACTGAGTCAGGAAAGCGCAATGCCTCATTTAGTAGGAGTAGTTCCCCATAGAGTGTCTGAAGAAGAACGATTAAGGATTGAGACGCAATATCCTGTGTTTCCTCTTATTACTGCGACTACAAGTGATGTAAGAAAATATTATATGAAGAATAAGGATCAGATTCTTATCGTAGCACAGAAACCAGGAGTAGAAGGAAAACTTTATGGGACAGTAGCGGTTCAGGGGGGGAATCCTGGAGTTCTTACTGGGAATATTTCAAAACTAGTTGTAGATGAGGATGATCAAAAACAGGGAATTGGAGCAGAGCTTGTTCGGGCAGCAAATGCTATCATATTTGGTTACTTAAATTTTGAACAAGCAATTGCCAATGTTGTTCTTAATGTACCAAATGATGATGCGCCCCAAAAAGTTCTTAGAAGAGAAGGATTTAAAGTACAAACTCAACTAAACAGAAAATGTGTGAGTTGGGATACAAAGACAGGAATGCTTGTTGTTCGAGACGCATTGCCATTCCTGTTGGAGCGTCAGGACTATTTTAAAAGGCCTAATGCAGTCAAGGATATGAAACGTTACCTTTCAATGCTACAAGTTACTTCTAAGATTGCTTAGGATAAGATATCTTTCAGCAAACCCCACTTGCTATTCTGTTCTATTTATGTTAAAAAAAGGGTACTTGTATGAAAGTCTCGGATATAATGCAGACTCAGGTTGATTTTGTAGAAACAGACATTCCTCTTAGAGGTGTTGCTCGTCTTATTTTTGGAAGAGGCATTAATGGAGTGCCGGTTTGCAAAGGCAAGAAGGTGGTTGGATTCGTTACAGAACGCGATATTTTGTCTAAATTTTATCCCTCCATGCAAGATTACATAGAAGACCCAGTTCACTCTGCAGATTTTGAAGGAATGGAGAAAAAGCTTGACGAAATTTTGGATCTGCCTGTAAGTAAAATAATGAGCCATACTCCTACTACTATAACTGCCGATACTCCTCTTCTAAAAGCTCAATCTACGATGATGGTAAAAAAAATCGGCCGCCTTCCAGTCGTTGATGACAAAGGAGGTCTTATTGGACTTCTTTCCAAAAGCGATATATTCAGGGCAGTGGTTGGTGACAAGCTTCCATTTGAGCAAGATGAGAAATTTCACGATTGGGTCTCTCGACGCTATGACACTCTAATGGATTGGAAGGCAAGGCTTGAAAAGGAAATACCTGACTTAGTAGGTTTGTTCAAAAAAGAAAATGCAAAGACTATTCTTGAGATTGGTAGTTCTACTGGTGAGCACGGAATCGCGCTTGCAAAAGAAGGATTTCATGTCGTAGGCGTGGATAGAAGTGCACGCATGATTTATGAGTCTTCCCAAAAGATAAAAACTCTTTCTGATACCGTCAGGCAACGGGTAAATTTTGTTCATACAGAGTATAAGAATTTAAACCAAGTTTTATCAGGAGTAGGTTTTGATGCAGCGATATTCATGGGAGGAGCGCTCACACACATTCTAGATCCGTTGCAGGCCTTAAAAGAAGTTAACAAAGTTATGAATAAAAAAGCGGTTATTGTTTGTCAAATGCCTAATTATGAAAAAATTTTAAAATCATATAAAAGGCTGTACGATTTCGCAGTCAGAAAATCTCCTTACCCAGAAGAACGTGAGCAGTTATTTTTACGATTTTATGATCCAAAAGAAGAGGGTTTTTTAACGTTAAATATATGTGTATTTTCAAGGGGGAAAAAGAAATGGGTATTTAAAGGGATGAATTCACTGCCGATAGTACAACATGATAAAGAGAGCACAACGTCTTTATTTAAAAAAATTAGTTTTTCCAACCTATCTTATTATGGCGGGGAAAAAGGATTTTTTTATGACTATTTATTTAGAAAGCCATTCAAGCCAACTCAGAGCGATGTATTGGTTGTTGTTGCGAAAAGGTAGTTATGAAAAAGATTAAATTTTCCCTCTTTCTTATTTTGATCTTTTTCTTTTTGTATCCTAAAATATCATTTGCTCAAGAAAGCGTCATAACACCGCTAGTAATAGCTTCCCCAACTATTGCAGAAGTCAAAAAAAGCGTAAAATACGATCTTCCTTATCCTGGACTTTTGCCTGATAACCCTTTATACCTTTTGAAGGCGATAAGAGATAAAACTGTAGGTTTTCTTATATCTTCGCCTTTGAAGAAAGCGGAATTTAATTTGCTCCAGGCAGACAAAAGACTAAACTCTGGCGTATACCTTTTTAATTCTGCAAAGCAGAATGACAAGAAGATGGGATTATCTGTCTCGACTATTTCAAAAGGAGAGAATTATTTTTATGAGGCAATCTCCGAAATTAAAAGAGCGAATAATCAAGGGCTAAGTACGAAGAGTTTAACAGAAAAACTTTTGGATGCTTCCAAAAAACATCAGGAAACAATATCTTCTCTTGAAAGAAAATCAAAAGGCAATACTCGCGAAAGCTTTGCAAGGGAGAATAAAAGAGCAAAGGATTTTGAGAAACAGGTTGATAAGCTTCTGTCCAAAAAATCGAAGTAATGTTTGCTTTTTGAAAACAATTTTTCCTCTTATTGCTTTTTAAAACACGCCAAAAATTGAGGTGAGGCTAAAAAAATACCTGATGTTTTTTGATACACAAATTTCTAGTTGACACAACAGATGTAGTGCCATAAGATAAGTCTTGGCACTAGATCTAGTGTTAATTCAAAAGTTAAAATTCAAAGGGCAAAATTACAGGTCAAAAGTTAGAAGTGAGATCGTTTTTAATTACATTTTGAATTTTTATTTTTGACTTTTGATTTTTTATGAAGTGTCCTTATTGCGGATCGAAAGATTCGGAAGTTGTTGAAACAAGAGACAGCGAAGACTTAGATACTATTAGAAGAAGACGTGAATGTTTAGAATGCAAAAAAAGATTCACAACGTACGAACGAGTCGAGAATGTTAATCTGGTTGTCATAAAAAAGGATGGGAGAAGAGAGCAATTTAATAGAGATAAATTAAAGAATGGAATAATAAGGTCTTGCGAGAAAACAAAAGTCTCAATAGAACAAATAGAGAAAATAGTAGTAGAAGTTGAAAGGGAACTAAGAAGCGCAGACTCCGTAGAGGTAGAAAGCAAAAAAATTGGCCAGATGGTGGCAGGGAGACTAAAAAAGATCGACAAAGTTGCATATATTAGATTTTCAAGCGTATTTAAGAGATTTGTTGATGTAGAAGATTTTGAGAAAGAAGTGCGAAGATTAATTAAATAAAATTTATATGACCAAACTAACTGGAATAAGACAAAAAGTATTTTTGGATAGATATGCCCTGAAAGGAGTAAAGGGGGAGCTTTTGGAGCATGAGCCTTCGGAAATGTGGAAAAGGGTAGCCCGAGGTATTTCCCAGAATGAGAAAAAAGGAGTGCGGAAGACTTGGGAGAAAAAATTCTATAATGCAATGGCAGATTTCAAATTCGTTCCCGGAGGCCGAATTCTCTCGGGAGCAGGCACGAACTATCAAGTTACCTACTTTAATTGCTTTGTGATCCCATCTCCAAAAGATTCCCGGGAAGGAATTTTGGAGTCTTTAAAACAGCTTGTTGAGATTCAATCAAGGTCCGGAGGAGTAGGATTAAACCTTTCTTCTTTAAGACCGCGAGGAGCAAGAGTCAGAAAAGTGAATGGAACTTCCTCCGGTCCTGTTACGTGGGCAGGACTTTTTTCATATGCGACCCACGACGTAGTCCAGCAGGGGGGGACAAGAAGGGGCGCAACAATGCTTATGCTTTGGGATTGGCACCCGGATATTGAAGAATTTATAACAGTCAAACAGGATCTCTCCAAAATAAATGGAGCCAATCTTTCGGTTTGCGTGTCAGACAGCTTTATGGAAGCAGTTAAAAAAGACCGCAATTGGGATTTGGTTTACCCAGATTTGGATGATCCAAAATATGATGACAAATGGAATGGAGAAATAGATCTTTGGCGAAAAATTGGCGGCAAAGTAAAGGTGTATAAAACAGTAAAAGCGAAATATTTATGGGACCTTATTTGTACTGCTGCCTGGAGATCTGCAGAACCAGGTTTGCATTTCTTGGAACGTTCAAATAAAATGTCCAATTGTTGGTATTTTGAGCGTCTTATAGCCACAAACCCATGCGGTGAACAGCCCCTGGGGGCTTGGGCTGTATGCAACTTGGGAGCGATGAACCTCTCGGCTTACGTGAAAAATGGTGAGTTTGATTATAAAAATTTTGGCCTTGATGTAAAGGTGGCACTGCGATTATTGGACAATGTTATTGACGAGACGTATTACTTCTTTCCCGAGAATGAGAAATGCGCAAAAGACATAAGACGGACTGGTCTTGGAATAATGGGTATAGGAGATGCTCTTATCAAAATGAAAATCCGTTATGGATCGGAAGAATCTTTGCCTGTTATTAAAAAAATATTCCAGACTCTTAGGGACAACGCGTATGAAGCATCCTCGGATTTGGCCCGCGAGAAAGGATCGTTTCCAAAATTCGACAAGAAAAAATATCTAAAAGGATATCACATTAAGAATTTGCCAAAGTTACTTCAGAGAAAAATTGCAAAGCAGGGGATTAGAAACGCTGTTTTACTAACCATTGCTCCGACAGGAACAACAAGTCTTGTTGCGGGCGTAACCTCGGGAATAGAGCCAGTTTATGAATTTACATTTATTCGAAAAGACAGGACGGGCACTCATACGATGTATCACCCTTTATTTGAAGAATGGAAAAAGGCCAACCCCAAGACAGAAAGACCTAATTATTTCGTCTCAGCCAACGACCTAACGCCTCTTGAACACGCGAGGGTCCAGGCGGTTGCTCAGGAATTTATAGATTCTTCTATTTCAAAAACAGTAAATGCCCCAAATAATCACACAGTTGAGGATGTAAAGACACTCTATATGGCAGCTTATGATTTGGGATTAAAAGGCGTTACCTATATGAGAGACGGTTCGCGTGAAGGCGTTCTTTCAAGGGTAGAGGATAAGAAGTTCGCACCCCCCAAAAAACCGGTTGTCCCAAGACCTTTGCATCTGGAAGGAGTTACATATCAAATCGAAACGCCTATTGGCAAAACATACATAACAATTAATCATAACGAACATAAAGAGCCGTTTGAAGTATTTATAACAATTGGCAAAAGCGGGTCGGATGTTGCAGCCATGGCAGATGCATTGGGCAGAATGGTTTCATTAAATCTTAGGCTCGCAGGAGGTTTGTCTCCAAAAGAGAGAATTAGACAGGTTGTAGCTCAACTAGTTGGCATTGGTGGGGCAAGAAGCGTTGGGTTTGGAAAGGATAAGGTTAGGTCTTTGCCTGACGCAGTGGCAAAGATACTGGCTATGCATTATGGTTTTGCTATAAATGGCAGGGTTGAGGATAAAAAAGAAATATTTAACAAACTTACTGGCGATGGTAATGGCGTTTCAAAAAATGGAGAAAATCAAGCTCAATTACTTGATGATAAAGTAGATATTGTAAAGATGCAGCAGCTTGGTATTATGGGGGAAGACCGCGGTGTTTTTGCTGATCCGGCAACTAGTCTTTATGACATCTGCCCAGAATGCGGAGGAGGAAGTCTGGCATATGAGGAAGGCTGCAGAAAATGCTACGCTTGTGGGTACGCGGAGTGTTAGTATGAATAAAGAAATCATGAATCAAGAATTATGGGTTTTGTCTTCATAATTCGTTATTCTTAATTCTTCTCATATGCCGATTTACACAAGAAAGGGAGACAAGGGGAAAACGTCTCTTTTTGGAGGAACAAGAGTTTCAAAAGCGGATTTACGAGTCGAGGCATATGGGACAGTGGATGAATTAAACTCCGTGATCGGAGTCGTCCTTTCGGAAATTCAAAATTCAAAAGTCAAAAATCAAAATTACAAGTCAAAAGTAGAAAGTAAGTTAACAGAAATCCAAAATAACCTATTAGATATTGGGGCAATGTTAGCAAATCCTGACATTAGAAGTCAGAAGTTAGGAGTTAGTAGTTTGTCAAAAAGAGTAAAAGAGTTTGAGGATTTTATAGATGAAATGACTGATGCTATGCCAAAGCTTTCCAATTTTATCCTGCCTGGAGGCGGGAAGACAGGAGCAATTCTTCAATTCGCAAGAGCTGTTTCTAGACGTGCGGAAAGAAGAGTGGTAAAATTGGCAGAAAAAGAAGCTATTGATTCAAATATTGTTATGTATATGAATAGACTTTCGGATCTATTGTTCACAATGGCGAGATTTATCAATTTCAAAGAAAAACAAAAAGAAATAATTTGGAATAAGTAAAAATGTCAGACAAATAGTTACATTTCGGGTGAATCCTGTGTAATTCAGGAACTGTGCCGCAACTGTTAATCACGTTCAGTTTACATGACCGTGACAAAGTCAGATCCCCGTAAGAAGACTTCCGAGCGAGAAGCATTTTTTTTATTGACTTACTCCTCGGAAAGAGGAGTTTTTTTATGGCGAGAGTAGAGTTGCTTCAATACAATATCGCTTACGATCAAAAAGAGAAAGATGTACAATTTTTAGTAAAACAACTGGAAACTCATTTGAGAGAGCGTTTTAACGTATTGGTTTCGACAATAGAGTATGGATTAGTGGACGGACACTTAGTCAGGAGAGGGACAAAAGAGCCCTTTATAGATTCTATAAAAAGAGGAAGAGATATTATACAAAAACTGAGTTTCAATCCGGTTGATGTTGATCGCGAAAACGCTGAAGTGGTCGGTTTTGAGAAAATAGATTCTTTTCTCTCTGATCCTGAAACTGCCGTGGGCAGTAAAGTATTATCTATTTCGCCTAAAGGAAAAGATGACTCAAAGTATCAGCATAATTTTTATGATATTTTTAGTCTTAAGGAAAGAAACGGAGAAAAATACGTTGAGCTGTCACGATATAGCTCTGCTCTAACTCGCAGGGACTATGCAAAGCGCCTGGGTCTTGATATTGATAACCCTCCAGAAGCAGCAAATTTTTTAGAAAATCCAATTAAGATTACAGACATTTTTATAACTCCAGAAAAAATCCATGAAGCTTTGCATATAGACCATGCATACATGTCTTCTTCGGACTTTGATGAAATTTGGATGTCATCTCTTATTCAAGCCTTTGTACGAAGATATCAATTAAACCGAGATTCCCGCTCGTTTAACGCACTTCTTAACGCTGCTGACGAAGTTTGGGAAAATAAAAATAGAAGAGAAAAAGGAGAAGCATATAAAGATTATGCAAGCCATAACCTTTCTTATGGAGAAATTAGGTACCTTGAGGAAAAAGAGGTTCGTCAAGTCAGCACTCCATGTCCTGGAAAATCCGGGGCAGATATAAATGACTCTCCTTTTTCAGTTTCTGATTTTGTCAGTAAAGATAGGGGATATGATTTTGATCACGTAGGGACGTGTGCTGTATGTAATTCTGGTCCCAAGGCGTTAGGCCCTTGCGAGATTTGCGAAAGCTGTACGGTTAAAATAGAGAAAGAAGAAAACAGACTTAAAACGTAAATTCCTTTACGGTGCCACTTCCTGCCAGATTCTGGTTGATTGTTTGACAAAGTCAGGATAGTTAACAATAAAGTCAGGTCTTTCTATGAATTTGACAGAAGGGGTAGTACTATTGGCAGCACCTAGGCTTCTATTGTTTTTGAATGTGTATAATCCTGTGGAGAGTGAAGCATTGGCTATAGCAGTTCCTCGGATTTCAAGCTGGGGATCAGGACCTGTTAAAGTTCCTTCTACTGTGAAATCTTTGTCCGCTGAATAAAGTCCATCTATTCTTGTAACAGATGTATCAACAATAACATTTCCTG